>NZ_QHJN01000173.1:0-16020 GCF_003947565.1 Actinomadura sp. WAC 06369
CCGATGGGGACGGCTGGCGGGCGTGGGCGCGTCAGGTGGCGCATGCGGGGCACTGCGCGCGGCCGGTGCGGCTGGCCGGTGGCGCGATGGCGGTGGACGAGCGGACGGGCGAGGTACGCGCGGAATGGTCCTCGCACGGGGCGCCGGACGGGGTCATGCTGATCGCCTGCGGGGACCGGCGGGCGGCGGTGTGCCCGTCGTGTGCGGAGGTGTACCGGCGGGACACCTGGCATCTGATCGCGGCGGGCCTGCGGGGGCGTGCGCCGCAACTGCCGGGGCGGGTGGACGCGGTACCCGCGAGCGTGGCAGGGCATCCGGCGGTGCTGGCGACGTTCACGGCGCCATCGTTCGGGGCGGTGCATCGGACTACGGACGGCGGGCCGTGCCGGGGTCGGCGGGGGCCGTCGCACTGTCGGCACGGGCAGCGTGCGTGGTGCGACGGGCGGCACGGGCCGGATGATCCGCTGACCGGTCGGCCGCTCTGCTTCGACTGCTACCGGTACGACGATCACGTGCGGTGGCACGCGGCGGTCCCCGAGCTGTGGCGCCGCACCGTGATCTACCTCTACCGGGCTCTTGCCCGGGTCGGCACGGAACGCACCGGGGCGCCGGTCACGGTCCGGGCGGTCCGGGAACTGCTGCGGGTCTCTTACGTCAAGGTCGCCGAATATCAGCGGCGGGGCGCGGTACACCTGCACGCGGTCATCCGGCTGGACGGGGCGCCGGTCGGGGACCGTAGCGCGGTGACGGCTCCTCCTGCCTGGGCGGACGCGGCGGCGCTGGAAGCGGCGATCCGGGACGCGGCGGCGCGGGTGCGGGTTCCGCTGCCGGGTCTGGGGGCCCGGTCGGTCGGCTGGGGCGTCCAGCTCGACGTGGCGCCGGTCGCTCACCCGGACCGATCGGCGGGCTACCTGGCGAAGTACATCGGCAAAACGGCGGGTGATGCGTTCCCGGGGCTCCCGGCTCGGGCGTTCGGTGCCCGGTCGGCGTCCCGGGTGCTCAAGAAGGTAGGCGATCCGCACATCGGGCTTCTGGTGCTGGCGTGCCTGCGGCTGGCCCGGCGGGAGGAGTACGCGGGTCTGCGCCTGGACGCCTACGTGCACACGCTGGGCTACCGGGGCCACTGGTCCACCAAAAGCCGCTGGTACAGCGTGACGCGGGCAACGCTCGGCGCGGTGCGGCGGGTCTGGCGGACGGCGAACCGGGACGCGCGCGGCGGGGGGCGCTGCGACCCGTGGTCGGTCGCGGACGGCGACGGGGGCGCGGTGCTGGTGCGCGACTGGCGGTACGCGGGGACGGGATGGCGGCGGCTGGGTGACGCGGACCTGGCGGCGTCGCTGGCGCGCGATCACGCGGCGGCCCGCAATCACGCGGACCTGGCGACGGTGACGAGAGAGGGGCTCGGGTGATGCTGAGCGAGGTTCTCGGGGTGCTGGTGGCGCTGGCGGCCATCCCGCTGCTGCTGCGGGTCGGGCTCGGCCGTGGCGGCGGCCGGACGATCCGCATCCGGATGGGGGAACCGCTGCGGTACCGGTTCCCGTGCCTGTGGCTCTCGCTGTGGGGGCTGGGGCTGATGGGCGCGGGCGTGCTCTGGCTGGCGTCCTCGTGCGGGTGGACGTCATGAGCGGCGGGCCGTATCGGGCGCCGTCCCTGCTGCGGGCGCTGCTGGATGTGCGCTTCCGGTGGGTGATCACGCCACGTCTGATCGGGCTGTTGTACGTGTCGGCGGCGGGGTTCAACGCGTTCGGCTGCGTCATGGGGCTGCTGACGCTCTGGGGCTTCTCCGCCTGGGCGGGCACGGGATGGCTCTGGTTCGCGCCGGTGATGATCGCGGCGGGCGTGGGCGGGGTGCTGCTCTCGCGGGTGGCCTGCGAATGGCTCATGATGACCTTCACGCACGGCCGGTCCATGGAGCGGCCTGCGGCACCGAAACCGGCCGAGCCGCCTGCGGCCGTGCCGGGCCGCGCGCCGGGGGCCGTGCCGGGCTGGGCTGCTCCGCCGCAGCCTCCACCTGCTCCGCCTGTTGCTCCGCCGTCGCCTCCGGCCTCGGGCGGCTGGGGTCTCCCGCCGAACCGGCGGCCGTAACCGGTCGGTCCGCTCGCCTTGGCTTGCGGGGCGGCGGCCAAGACGAGCGGACCGGCCCGCACAAAGGAGGGCGTGCCGCGTAGCGGCGCCTTTGAAGGGTGGTGGGTGGGGGTTCGTGGGACGGAACCGATCACAGCCGAAACCATGATCATCTACGGGGGTGGCATGGGCGACCGATGCGACGGGGACCGGACGGCGACCAACAACGATGACGTGACCGATGAGCGCGGCGGCGACGGGCGCGACGGGGACGAGCGGGCGGCCTGGGTGGCGCGCGTGGTGGATGGCCTCGGTCCTCTGGACGCTCGGGACCGTGAGGTGCTCGGGCTGCTTCTGAACCCTCGGCCGTAGGCGAGATGAGCCGCCCCGTACCCGGTGGGCTGGGTACGGGGCGGCTTGCTGTGCTCCGGCCGTCAGGCTGCGGCGCTGCCGCTGTGCGGGCGCTGGGGCTGGCGCGGTGCGCGCCGGATGTCGATCCGCGACGTATCCACGTGCCGCACGCCTCGGCCGCGCATGCCGGGCGTGACTCGCAGCAGATACCGCAACACCTCGCGCTTGCGGCCCAGACTCAAGCCTTCCCACGTCGCGCGAACGTCGGTGCTGGCCGCGAACGGCGCAAGCGGGTTGGTGCTGGTCGCCTCGTCCAGCTTGGCGCGCACGTCGGCGAGATCGGCGTCTGCGGTCGCGTTGACCTCTTCCAACCCGGCTTCGTCCAGCGCTCCCCGCGCGAACATGCGGGCGGCGCTGGTCTTGCGGGCCTCCAACGTGACGATCTCCTCGCGCATGGCGGCGATGTCGGCCGCCTGGGTCTTCGGCGCGATCAACCCGGCGGCGTCCTTGCGGGACAACCGCTCGACGATCACGTCCGATACGACTTGGTCAAGCTCTTCGGCGGGCCACTGGCAATGCCCGTTGTGCTGGTACAACGGCGTTCCCTGCTTGTTGCGGCGAACGGTGAGGACGGCTCCGTTGTCGCACTTGCCGCATCGGTAGATCAGGCTGCCGAGCCACTTGGGGGTGTTGCCGGGCGACGTCTTGCGGGCGGGGTCGGCGAACTTGGTTATGAGCGCTTGCCTGACGTCCTCGGGGATGATCGCGGGAAACGCGTTCCGCTTGACGATCTTCCCTCGGTAGACGCTGTGGCCGGACGTGCGGGGGTGGGTGAGGATCTGGATGATCGTGCGGGCGTCCCAACCCCCGTGCTCGGCCTGCTTGCCGTTGCGCTTGAGCGTGCGGCCGTCGGCCTGGCTGACCGTGGGCACCTTCCGTTCCGCCAGACTCGCCAAGATCTGCGACATTGGCACACCGGCAAGACTGTCGTCGGCCCAACGCCGGATCTCGGCCGCCTCGGTCGGGTTGTGCTGGGTCATGTCCAGCACCGGGCGGTCCTCGTAGACCCGTTCCATGGTCGGGGCCTTGGGGTTGATGCACACCGACCGAACCCGGCCGGTGTCCACTCCCCAACCGAACGGGCGCGGGCCTCCTCCGTGGTCGCCGTTGCGGGCCTGGCGCTTGCGGGCGAGCGCTACGCGCTCCCCACGGTGCTCGCTCTCGTACTCGGCTTCGCTGGTGTCGTCGCGCAACGCCTTGCGGCCTGCGGCCTTCTCAAGGTTGTACGCCTCGCCCTTGCTGGTCGCGTAGAGCTTGAGCTTGGCCGCGCGCGCTACCCGGATGAACTCGGGCAATTCCTCGGTGTTGCGGTGAAGCCGGTTCGCGTGCCAGATGATCAGCACCTTGACCCGCCCGGCCTTGATCGCGGCCATAAGGGCCTGGTAGCCGGGGCGCTCCACGCCACTAAAGGCGCTGGTGTCGTTGTCGCTGTAGCTGCGGCCGATGCCGGTTCCCAAATGCTCCTCGGCGAACTCCTCGTTTTCCTCGTGCTGGGAGCCCACACCAAGCGCGGCGCCGGTCTTGTCCAGGCTGATCCGCAAGTAATCGGCAACCGCCTCGGTCTCGATCTCCATCGCCCTGCCCTCCCGTCGATCTGCCGTTCTACCTGCATTTATACCCCGGAGAAACCCTTCAAATCCGTAGTCGGGAAGTCCACCACGATGCGGGTGATCCTCGGCCTGGACGCGGTCGAGGAGGGCACCGCGCTCATCGAGGGCAAGCCGTACCGCAGTCTTCGGCGGCCGCTGAACCATGTCGGTTCACTGCTGGACGCGGCAGCGCCGCACCCCGGCCGCAGCGGGCGCGACCACCTGCTGTGGCTGGCGCATTCGCAGGGCCTGGCCGCGCGGCGGGTGGACCAGGTGATCGAGCAGGTCGGCCTGGCCCCGGCGGCCCGGCGCAAGGCCGGCGGCTACTCGCTGGGCATGCGGCAGCGGCTCGGGATCGCCGCGGCCCTGCTGGGCGACCCGCCGATCATCATGCTCGATGAGCCGTTCAACGGCATGGACCCCGACGGCATCGTCTGGATGCGCGGCTTCCTGCGGTCGCTGGCCGCTCAGGGCCGCGCCGTGCTGGTCTCCAGCCACCTGATGAGCGAGGTGCAGGACACCGCCGACCACCTCGTCGTGGTCGGGCGCGGCAAGGCCATCGCCGACGCCGGCGTGGCCGACCTGATCGCGGCCGCCTCCAGGAACCGGGTGGCCGTGCGGACCGCGGCCGGGACGCACGCGATGGGGGTGCTCGCGGATGCCGGCGCGACCGCGACGGCCACCGGACGCGACACCATCACCGTTTCGGGCCTGCCCGCGGATCGGATCGTGACGCTGCTCAGCCAGGGCGCGGTGCCGTTCTCCGAGGTATCGGCCCACCGCGCCACCCTCGAGGACGTCTACCTGGAGCTCACCCGCGAGGCGGTCGAGTTCCGCGCCGCGACGCCCACGGAGGTCCCGCGGTGACCCCCACCGCCACGTCTCACCGCTCCGGCCGACGGGTCGGGCGGGACGGCTTCCTCCAGGTGCTGCACGCGGAATGGACCAAGTTCCGGACCGTCCGCGGCTGGGCGACCGGCATGGTGGCCGCGACGCTGCTGCCGGTGCTGTTCGCCGTGCTCGCCGGGTTCAGCAGCGATCAGAAGGGCGCACCGCACGTTCCGACCGGGCCGGGCGGTGCGCCGGTCACCGACAGCTTCTACTTCGTGCACCAGCCGCTGACCGGGGACGGCGGCATCACCGTCTCCGTCTCCGAGCTCGAGAGCAGCATCCCCGAGGGACCCGGGGACCTGCGGCCCGGCACCGTGCCGTGGGCGAAGGCCGGGCTCATCATCAAGGAGAGCACCCGCCAGGGATCACCCTACGCGGCGATCATGGTCACCGGCGGCCACGGCGTGCGGATGCAGGACGCCTACGTCAACGACACCGCCGGCCTTCCCGGCCCGGTCTCCGCCGAGTCCCCCCGCCGGCTGCGGCTGGACCGCTCGGGCGACACGATCACCGGCTATGCCTCCACCGACGGCACGAGCTGGACCGAGGTGGGCGCCGCGCGGGTGAGCGGGCTCGGATCGACCGTGCAGGTCGGGCTGTTCGTCGCGTCCCCGCCCGCCCTGGACGGCATGGGCACGCGCGGCAGCGTCTCGACGGCCACCTTCGGGGATCTTCGCGTCCAAGGGGGCTGGGCCGATGGTGGGCGGACCGATGGTGGGTGGACCGATGGTGGGTGGACCGATGGGAGGTGGACCGATGGGAGGTGGACCGATGGGAGGTGGACCGGTGGGAGGTGGACCGGTGGGAGGTGGAAGCGCAGTCCCCCGGCTTCGCCGGCTACCCGGAGAACACATCGGGGTCGTTCACCGGATCCGGCGGCGGGTTCACGGTGACCGGCGCCGGCGACATAGCGCCCGCCATCCGCGAGACCCTGCCGACCGGCGGCACCCTCCGGGACATTCTCACCGGCACCTTCGCCGCGCTGATCGCGGTGATCGTCGTGGGGGCGCTGTTCATCACCACGGAGTACGGCACCAAGATGATCCGCATCACCCTGGCCGCGAGTCCGGGGCGGAGCCGGGTGCTGGTGGCCAAGGCGATCGTGCTGGGGGGCGTTACCTTCGTCGCCGGGCTGGCGGGGGCGATCCTCGCGACTCCGCTCGGTGAGCGGCTCGCCCGCGACAACGGCGTCTACATCTTCCCGGTGTCGTCCGCGACCGAACTGCGGGTGGCGCTCGGGACCGCGGCGCTGCTCGCGACCGCCTCGGTCCTGGCCCTCTCCGTCGGCGCCGTCCTGCGGCACAGCGCCGCCGCGGTCACCGCCGTCGTCGTCGCCATCGTGCTGCCCTACATTTTGATGGCCATCCCGTTCATGCCCGCGAGCGTGGCGGACTGGCTGGCCCGGGTGACACCGGGGGCGGCCTTCGCCGTCCAGCAGACGCTTGTGGAGTACGAGCAGGTCGCAGGCCATTACACGCCGTACAACGGCTACTACCCGCTGGCGCCGTGGGCCGGGTTCGCCGTGTTGGCCGCTTACGCGGTGGTGAGTCTGGCCGTGGCCGCGGCCCTTCTCCGCAGGAGGGACGCGTGAGACTCGCCCTGCACGCGGAATGGACGAAGATGCGGACCGTCGCCGGCCCGCTGTGGCTGCTGCTCGGCACCCTCGCGGCGACGGTGGCCCTTGGCGTCGGGGCGACGTCGGTGGTGAACTGCACGGCCGGCGGCTGCGCCGGCGACACGACCAAGCTGACCCTCATGGGCGTCTACCTCGGCCAGGCGCCGGTCGCCGTCCTGGCGGTGCTGGTCGTCAGCGGGGAGTACGGCTCGGGCATGATCCGCACCACCCTGGCGGCGGTGCCGCGGCGGGCGACGGTCTTCGCGGCCAAGGCCGTCGCTCTCACCGGCGTCGTGGCCGTCGG
Source organism: Actinomadura sp. WAC 06369 (assembly GCF_003947565.1). Classification (NCBI taxonomy): domain Bacteria; kingdom Bacillati; phylum Actinomycetota; class Actinomycetes; order Streptosporangiales; family Thermomonosporaceae; genus Actinomadura; species Actinomadura sp. WAC 06369. The sequence continues at coordinate 6,875 of NZ_QHJN01000173.1, forward strand.
CGGGACCGTCGCCGTCCTCGGGGCGGTGCTCGCCGGGCGGCTCATCCTGCCCGACCCCGGCGACCGGGCCCTGTCCCTGGCCGACGGGCCGACGCTGCGCGCGGTCGTCGGGACGGTCCTCTACCTGGTCCTGATCGGCCTTCTCAGCCTCGGTGTCGCGACCGCGGCGCGGGACTCGGCCACCAGCATCGGCGTCGTCCTCGGCCTGCTCTACATCGTCCCGATCGTCTCCCAGACCATCAGCGACCCGGACTGGCAGCGCCTGCTGGAGAAGATCGCGCCGATGAGCGCCGGGCTCGCCATCCAGGCCACCACCGATCTCGGCGGCCTGCCCATCAGCCCCTGGGCCGGGCTCGGTGTGACCGCCGGGTGGGCCGCCGCGGCGCTGCTGACCGGCGGTCTGCTGCTGTGCACGCGCGACGCCTAGCGCCGGCGCACCGAGCGGTTCGCCGGCGTCGTGGCCCGCTCCCTCGCCGACCGGGAGGCTCTGTGCGACCTGCTGAGCTCACAGGCGAGCCTGCTGGAGCGCAACGTCTCCGCCGGGCGGCCACCCGATACAAGCGCGCGGCCGTGACCGGTCAGCGGCCCGACAGCTCCGCCGCCAGCCCCGCGAAATCCGACGCCGTCAGCGACAGCGTCTCCTCCTCCAGCGCCTGCGTCTCCTCCGCGCTGCCCAGCCGCCGCGTCGCCGCCCGGTCCAGATACGCCTCCACCAGCCGCGCGCCCGTCAGCCGGCCCCGCGGCCGCAGCCCGCCGATCTCCCGGTCGACCACCGCCCACGCGTCCGCGCCCAGCCGCAGCGACCGCTCCTGCGCCAGCAGCCCCACCAGCGCCGCCCGCGCCCGCGGCTCGGCCAGATCCGGCAGCCGCACCGCACGCAGGTCCGTCACCAGCTCCGGCGACGCCGCCGACAGCTCACCGACCCGGTCCGGGCCGCACGTGCCCAGCAGCGCCGTGTCGTTCACGCCCTCCAGCCGCGTCCGGTAGAGCACCGTCGCGTACGCCGGGCCCTGGTCCTCGTCCAGGATCAGCGTGTCCAGCCCGTCGAGCAGCAGGACGTGCCCGGCGTGCTCCTCCAGCGCCGCACGCAGCCCCTCCGGGCCGCGCTCGCGCAGGTCCTCGGCGTGCACCGCGCGGACCTCGCCGCTGGACGCCTCCACCTCCGCCAGCGCCCGCGCCACCATCCGCGCCAGCCGCCGCTGCCCGCTGGACGGCCCGCCGATCAGCAGCAGCGCCGGCGCCGACGCGCTCGACACCTGCTGCCCGCGCAGCCGCCGCGCCCACTTGCCGCGACGCCGCACCTCGGTGACGACCCGCTCGATGTCGTCGGCGCCGCACAGGAACCGGATCCCGTACGCCTCGGCGACGTGCGCGCCCTGGTCGGGGGCGGGCGCCGGGGGCAGCGGCGGCGGCGGAGCGGGCACCGGCGCGGGCGGCGGCGGCAGTTCCCCGCCCGCCTCGCGGTCGGCGTCCCGCGCCCAGTCCGGCACCGGAGGCGGCGGGGGCGACGCGGGGTCGGCCGCCGCCGGGGCCGGGTCGGGCGGCGCCGCGGCCGGGCCCGCGCCCGGCCAGGCCGGTGCCGGGTCGAGCTGGGTGCGGAACCCGCCGGAGTCCAGCTGCGTGCGGGGCTCGCCCGGCCACTGCGGTTCGGGACCGGCGCCGGCGTCGGGCGCCGCGGCCGCGGGCTCGGCCTGCGGCCACGCCGGAGGCGGCGGTTCCGGCGGCGGCACCGGAGCGGCCGGGACCGGGTCCGGTGCGGGGGCCGCCGGTTCCGGCGCCGGAGCGGGCGCGGGGGAGACGGGCGGCGCCGCGGGAGGCTCGACCGGTGCGGCCGCCGGCGGCGGCCCCGACGGCTCCCGCTGCGGCTCCGGCACCGGCGCGACCGGCTCGTCGCCGCCCGACGCGGCGCGCTCCGCCGCCATGTGCGCGCGCGCCGCCTTGATGATGTCCCACGCCGACAGCTCGTCGGTCGACGGCGGGCTGTGCATCGCCGGGGACGTCAGCTCCGCCGCGGCCGCCTGCGGCACCGCGAACCCCGTCGCCGGCGGCGGCACCTGCGCCAGCCGGCACCACGTCAGCCCCAGCGTGTAGGTGGTCGCCAGCAGCGACGCCAGCAGGTCGGCGTCATCGGTGCGCAGCGCCTCCGGCAGCCGCCCGTCCCGCGGCCACAGCGCCCGCCCCGGGTGCGCCGGGTCGCTCAGGACGGCCTGCGCCGTGCGGGCGCCGTCGGGGTCAAGCCACCGCTGCAGCGCCGGCAGCGCGCCCGGCGCCGCCTGCAGGTCCGCCGCCAGCACCGCCACCCCCGCGCGGCGCACCTCGTCGTGGGCGCGGCCGCCCGCCGCCGGCCGCCGCGGGCCGGTGATCTGCGCGACGATCTGCTGCAGGTCGTACAGGGCCAGCCGCAGGAACTCGCCGGGGGAGGTGTCGCGGACCATCGGGGTGGCGAACTCGGCCGGGCAGCGGCGCCGCCACTCCTGCAGGATCGCCTCCGGCCCGTACCGGACGGTCGCCATGTCCTGGTTCACCATCCGCAGCGACGCCGCCGTCACCGCCGCCAGCGCGTCCGCGCCCGGACGGAACCGCGGGTCGGCCTGCAGCCCCGCCGCGACCTCGTACATCACCCGCGCGATGTGGGCGGCGCCGCCGCCGTCGCCCGCGCCGAGCCGGTGCACGTAGTAGCCGGCGAGCGTCCCGAAGTCCGGCGGCATCATCCAGTGCAGCCGCTCGGCCGGGGTCGTCAGGAACGGGATGAACGACTCGATCAGCGGGTGCTCGGTCAGCACCACCGGGGAGCCCGCGCACCACAGCAGCGCGCCCCACGCGGCGGCGATCGTGGACGGCGTCCCCGGCTGGAACATCGGGTCGCGCTGCGCGAACTGCGCCGGGTTCACCGCGAGCGCCGTCGTGATCGCCTGCGAGACCCGCGCCACGACCGAGGTGTCGGGCACCGGGCCGAGGAACCCCAGCGGCGCGACCCGGCCCGCCGCCAGGTCGGGGCCCGTCGGGAACAGCTGCGGCGGCAGCGGCGGCGTCCCCGCGCCGCGCTGCGCCGGGACCGCCACCGCCCGGTCGGCCGGGTCGGCCGGCGGCGGGCACGGGTGCCACGCCCCGTCCAGCCCGCACCGGTACCAGCGGCCCCACGCGCCGTACAGCCACCACTCGCCCGCGCCCCACAGCATCCGCGCCGCGATCTGCGCGGCGCGCTCGGCGGGCGGCGCCGTCTGCCACCACGGGGACGCCACCAGTTCACGCACGTTGCCCTCGACCGAGGCGAACAGATCTCCGCCCGGCCCGCTCCCGGTTCCGCCGGGCTGCGCCCCGGCCCCCTGCCAGCTCACCCGGCGCATAGTAGTCCTCCCCGGGCGATCCGCCGTCATCGCGACGTCCCGTCCCGCGGCGGGGCGCCGCGGGGCGGGGCGTCCGTCACCCGCCGTTCACCGCGTGCAGCCCCTCCAGCACCGTCCTCACCTGCGGCGGCATCTCCCGCTTGCCCGTGCCGGCCGGGTCGATGAACACATGCCGCACCTCCCCGTCGGCCAGGAGCCGCTCGCCGACCCGGAACTCCGGACGCACCACCATGCTCGTCACGCCCACGTGCGCCACCGGCATCCGCACCTCCAGCAGCTCGTCGAACCGCGCGCCCTCACGGAACCGGATCCGCGCCTCCGCCACCACCAGGTCGTAGCCGTCCCGCGCCATCGCGCCCGGGTCGCCGATCAGCTCCCGCCACATCTCCGTCAACGCCACGTCGTAGAAGAACAGGTAGTGCCCGTTGAACACCACGCCCTGCTGGTCGCACTCGCTGTAGCGGACCCGCAGCCGGTGAGTGAAGATCTCTCCCATGGCGCCCATCCTCCCGCGAATCCCCGCATTTCCGGCGGGGCGAGCCGCGCCGCCGGTCTCCCGGGGCGTGCCCGCGGGTGGTGCCGGCGGCTGAAGTCTCGGCAAAGGTTGCCTCCACGGAGGGTGCGGGCACGCGGTCACGGCGCCCTCCCGCGGTTAGCGTGCGGACATGCCCGACCCGCCCGGCGACCGGCCCGAGGACGCACCGGCCGGCGGCCCCGAAGGCGCGCCCGGCGCCCCCGGCGGCGAACCCGCCGGGGGGATCACCCGCGCGCCCGCCCCCGGCACGGAAGGGCACGGCACGGAAGGGCACGGCACGGAAGGGCACGGCACGGAAGGGCACGGCACGGAAGGGCACGGCGCGACCGCCGGACCGCCCGAGAACACCGCGCCCCGAGACACCATGCCCATGGGGCCCCTGTCCGGGGGCGCCGGGCCGCCCGCCGTCCCCCCGGACGAGTACGCGGGCGGCCGGGAGGCGCGGCGGATGCCGCCGTGGCTGCCCAAGGCGTTCGTGCTCGCCGGGGCGATCACCCTGGCGTTCGTCGCCGGGCTGTGGATCGTCGAACGCCTCCGCGAGCTGCTGGTGCTGCTGCTCACCTCGCTGTTCCTGGCGTTCGCGATCGAACCCGCCGTCAACTGGCTCGCCCGGCGCGGCTGGCGGCGCGGCGCCGGCACCGCGCTGATGTTCCTGGTCATCGCGGCGTGCCTCGCCGGGTTCCTCGGCGGCATCGGGTCGCTGCTGGCCACCCAGACCAGCAACCTCATCGACGAGTTCCCCGGCTACGTCACCGGCGTCATCGACTGGATCAACGACACCTTCGGCACCGAGCTGTCCCGCGAGACGCTGTTCCAGCGGCTGCCCACCGTCACCCAGCAGCTGTCGGGGCAGCTGTCGGCGCTCGCGGGCAACGTGTGGGTGATCGGCGCCACCGCCTTCGAAGTGGTGTTCAAGGCGTTCGCGGTGCTGCTGTTCACGTTCTACCTGTCGGCCGAGGGCCCGCAGTTCCGCCGGACGGTCTGCTCGGTGCTGCCGCCGCACCGGCAGCGGCAGGTCCTGACCGCCTGGGAGATCGCCGTCGACAAGACCGGCGGCTACATCTACTCCCGCGCCCTGCTCGCCCTGGTCTCCGGCGTCGCGCACTACATCGCGATGGCCGGGCTCGGCGTCCCCTACGCCGCGACGCTCGCGCTGTGGGTGGGGGTGCTGTCGCAGTTCATCCCCGTCGTCGGCACCTACCTGGCCGGTGCGGTGCCGGTACTGGTCGCGCTCACCGCGGCGCCCACCACCGCGCTGTGGATGCTGCTGTTCATCATCGGCTACCAGCAGCTCGAGAACTACCTGCTGCAGCCCCGCATCACCGCCAGCACGATGGCCATGCACCCCGCGGTCGCGTTCGGGCTCGTGCTGGCCGGCGCCGCCGTCGTCGGGCCCCTCGGGGTGCTGCTCGCGCTGCCGCTGGGCGCCAGCGTCCAGGCGTTCGCCGGCGCCTACATCCGCCGCTACGACATCGAGGAGCACCCCCTCACCGAGCCGCCCGCCCGCCGCGCCCGGTGGCGCCGCCGCGACCGCCCCGGCGGCGAACCGGAGTCGCAGGACGGCGCCGGGAACGGACCTGCCGACGGGCCCGGGGGCGGCACCCGCGACGGGTGAGGCCGGCCCCGGGTCCGATACCCGTCCCTCAAAGCAGGACCGGCGCCACAGGCACGCGTGCCTGGCTCAGACCGGACACAGGAGTGCGGGACGGGGCGAAGGGCGAGCGGCCACCGGGCCTGAGCATGCCCCAGGCGAGGTAGGCCAGGTAGGCGGCTCCGGCGAGCTTGACCACCGTGAACGCCACCGGCACGGCGGTGAACAACGCGGACAGGCCCGCAGCCGCAGCGAGCAGGTAGACCACGAATCCCACGGCGGTCCCGCCGAGACTCACCAGGCCCGCCCTGCGGCCTTGAGTGATCGCGCGGGAGGCGAGGTGGACCATGTTCGGTCCCGGAGTCAGGGCCATGCCGAGTTCGACCAGGGCCACTCCGGCGACCGCGGCCAAAGTGATCACCGGTCAACCTCCTGGGGGCGTTCGTCGGGCACCTGAGTGCTCGCAGCGGAGAGCCGCCGGGCCTTGTCACCGGCCCACGCGCCCGTCTCTCGACCGCGGTGCCATGCCCCCTGGACCGTGCCGCGGGCGCAGGCGGCGACGCGGGCGGGTCCTCGCCCCGCGCACGGGCGGTCTCCCATGTCCTCCCCGCGGTGAGGCGAGGACGCCCGGGTTCAGAGGCGGGCGGCGCCGATCGAGTTCATCAGCGTCGGCCACACGAACTTGCTCTCCCGCACCCACGCCGGCCAGTTGTGGCGCCCGTCGCCGTAGATGTGCGCGGTGTAGGGGATGTTCAGCTCGTCGAGGCGCTTCTTGAACTCCTTGTTGTTGGCGCCGATCACGATCTCGCTCAGCAGGCCGATGTCCCACGGCGCCACGTTCGGGTCGCCCGGTCCGGGACGGCCCGTGGTCCCGGCGGAGAAGAACAGGCCGGTGCCGCGCAGCTTCGGCGCGAGGGTGTGCGGGTCGTGGGCCTTCCAGTTGGCGTCGTCGGCCCACGGGATGCCCCAGATCGCGAACGGGTCCTGACCGTTGCCGGCGTTGAGGAACATCAGCATCGCCGGGATGCCCGGCTGCCGCATCGACAGCACGCCGCTCAGCGACGCCACGTAGCCGAACAGCCCCGGGTGGCGGGCGGCGTAGGACACCGCGCCCGCGCCGCCGGAGGAGTTGCCGATCGCGGCGCGGCGCGCGCCCCCGCGGTAGTTCCGCTCGATCAGCTGCCGGACCTCGGCGGTGTGGAACGTCTCCCACTTGGGGGTGGCGCCCTTGCCGTAGTTGTACCAGTCGGCGTAGGAGCCGTCCTCGCCTTCCGGCATGACCACGATGACGTCGTAGGCGCGGGCCCACGCCTCGATGTCGGTGTTGCGGGCCCAGGAGGTGTAGTCGTCCTGCCCGCCGTGGAACGCGTAGAGCACCGGCCAGGTCCGGGCGGCGCCGCGGGTCCAGTTCTCCGGCAGCAGCACGCGGGCCTTGACGCGCTTGCCCAGCGAGGGGGAGTCGATGGTGATGTCGACGTCGTTGCCGTCCAGGCCGGTCTCGGCGACGATCCGCGCGCCGGTGTCGGCGCGGACGGGGCCGTCGGCGCCCGCGGTGCCCGCGCCGATCCCCACGCCGCCCCCCACCACGAGGACCGCGACGAGGGCGCCGGACGTCGCCGGGCGGCTCCCGCGGGCCGGGCGTGACTGGCTGGGGACGGACGGCGTCATCGACTCACCTCGCGCACTGGGCGCCGCCCCCGGACGGGCCGCGCGGCTCCCGCCGAGTGTCCTCGCCTCCCGCTAAATGATCTACAAGGCGCCGTAATAAGAAACCGGCGGAGCACTGTTGAGAAGTGAGTCCTTCCCGGTGCCGGCGGTGCCGTGATAAGTGCGCCGGGGCCTGCGGGGGCGCGTCGGCGGTGCGTGGCGTGGGTCACATCCGCCCGTATTGACCGTAAGCAAGCGATTACTCGAGCATGGGGGGCGGATCCGGCGAGGAGGACGCGGCGATGACCACCCGGCAGGACGGCGGGACGATCGGCGAGATCGACCCCCGCGACATCGACCTGAGCGACCTGCGCTTCTGGGGCCGCCCCCTGGACGAGCGCGCCGCCGCGTTCGCCGCGCTGCGCGCCCGCGGCGCCCCCGCGTTCTTCGCCGACCCGCCCGTCCCGTTCACCGGCCGCGGCGCCGGATACTGGGCCCTGGTCACCCACGCCGACGTCACCGAGGCGTCCCGCAACCCGCAGGTCTTTTCCAGCGAGCCGAACGCCACCACCGTCATCGACTCGCCCGGCTTCCTCGACCGCTACGTCAACTCCATGATCAACATGGACGACCCGCGGCACGCCAAGATCCGCCGGGTGGTGTCGCGCGCGTTCAGCCCCCGGATGCTCGCCGAGACCGAGGACGACATCGCCGCCCGCGCCGCCCGCATCGTCGACGAGCTCATCGCCGCCCGCGCGTCCCGCCCCGCCGACGAACCCCTCGACTTCGTCGCGCACGCCGCCGTCCGCCTCCCCGTCGAGGTCATCTGCGACATGCTCGGCATCCCCGACGAGCTGCACCCGCGGGTCGTGCGGCTGACCAACATCGTGCTCGGCAACTCCGACCCCGAGTACACCGGCATCACCCCCGACATGGGGCGCCTGCGCACCGGCCTCGGCCTGGCCAAGGTCGCCCTCGCCGGCCGCGACCTGCACCGCCTCGCCGCCCGCCTCGGCCGCGAACGCGCCGCCGAGCCCACCGGCGACCTCACCTCCGCCCTCGTCAACGCCAACATCGACGGCGAGAAGCTCACCACCCGCGAGTTCGGCACCTTCTTCCTGCTGCTCGTCGTCGCCGGCAACGAGACCACCCGCACCGCCATCGCGCACGGCCTGGAACTGCTCACCGACAACCCCGCCCAGCGCGACCTGCTGCTCGAGGACTTCGACGGCCGCATCGGCGGCGCCGTCGAGGAGATCGTCCGCTACTCCACGCCCGTCATCTGCTTCCGCCGCAACCTCACCCGCGACCACGAGATGAACGGCCACGCCTTCCGCGCGGGCGACAAGGTCATGCTGTTCTACAACTCGGCCAACCGCGACGAGACCGTCTTCACCGACCCCGACGTCTTCGACATCACCCGCTCCCCGAACCCGCACGTCGGCTTCGGGGGACCGGGACCCCACTTCTGCCTCGGCGCCAACCTCGCCCGCCGCGAGATCACCGTGATGTTCCGCGAGCTGTTCACCCGGCTCCCCGACCTGCGCGCCGCCGGGGAGCCCGACCGGCTGATGTCCAGCCTCATCAACGGCTACAAGCGGCTGCCCTGCACCTTCACCGCCCCCTGACCGCCTCCCCGGACGCGCCCGGCACGCCCGGGGCGTCCGGGGCGTCCGGGGCGTCCGCCGCGAGGAGCGCCGCCAGCTCCCGCGGCCGCGAGAACATCGGCCAGTGCCCCGTCGGCAGCGACCGGTGCGTCCACCCCGGCCCCGCCATCGCCGCGAACACCGGATGGCCGCCCTCGGCCATCGCCCGCACCGCCTCCAGCGGGATCGACGTCGCGATCAGCGTCCGCGGCGTCTCCGGCGGCGGATCGGGACGCTCCAGCGGCTGCGTCACCGTCCCGAACGGCTGCGGCGTGCCGCGCTCGCGCAACGCCGCCAGATGCCCCTCCGACAGCCCCGCCAGATCACCCGCGCCCTCGCCGGAACCCCCGCCCGGCGCGAACGGCGGCACCGGCAGCAGC
>NZ_QHJN01000174.1:0-15987 GCF_003947565.1 Actinomadura sp. WAC 06369
CCGGCGGCGAGCCCGGCCAGGCCCGCGAGCAGCACCACCCGCGGGCTCCCCGAACCGCCCGCGATGCCCGCGATCAGCGCGAAGTTGGAGACCAGGCCGTCCATGGCGCCGAACACGGCGGGCCGCAGCCAGCCGCCGGTGACGTCGCGGTGCTCGTGGTGGTTCTCCGCCGTCACCGGTCAGGCCGCCCCTACTTGCCGTCCTTGACGGACCGGGCGTCCTCGGCCTCGCCGTCCGCGGCCGCCTCGTCCGCGGCCGCGCCCTCCGCGGCCTCGACGTCCTCGGCCTTCCCGTTCTCGGCCTTCCCATCCCCGGGCTTCCCATCCTCGGGCTCGCCGTCCTCGGGCCCGTCCGCCGCGGGGGCCGCGTCCTCGGGACGGTCGTCCTGGGACGCCTCGTCCTTCGGCGCGTCCTTCGGGGCGTCCTTCGCCTCGTCCTTCGGGGCGTCGTCCTCGGGCGAGTCCTTCGGGGCACGGTCGTCCTGGGACGCCTCGTCCTTCGGCGCGTCCTTCGGGGCGTCCTTCGCCTCGTCCTTCGGGGCGTCGTCCTCGGGCGAGTCCTTCGGGGCATCGCCCTTCGGGGCGTCGGCCTCGGGCGCGTCGTCCACCGGCTCGGCCGGCTTCTCCGGCTCCGCGGCGCCGCCGTCCCCGCCCTCGGCCGTCGCGGACGCGCCGTCGGCACGCTTCTCCGGGGCCCCGCCCGGGGCGCCCCCGGCGGGCTCGGCGCCGACGTTCTCCGGGCCGGTGCGGTTGCGGGCGAAGTACATGTAGGCGACGGCCGCCAGGAACACGGCGATCGACGTCCAGTTGTTCAGCCGCATGCCGAGGATCTCGTGGGCGTCGTCAATGCGCAGCGACTCGATCCAGAACCGGCCCACCGTGTACCCGGCGACGTACAGCGCGAACGCGCGGCCGTGGGTCAGCTTGAAGCGGCGGCCCGCCCAGATGACCAGCACGGCGACGCCCAGGCACCACAGCGACTCGTAGAGGAACGTCGGGTGGTAGGTGGCGATGTCGGCGTACTCGGGGTCGAGGGTGATGCCGTCCGCCAGCCGGGGGCGGTTGTCCTGGTCGATCTCCAGCGCCCAGAAGGCGTCCAGCGGCCGCCCGTACAGCTCCTGGTTCCAGTAGTTGCCCCAGCGGCCGATCGCCTGCGCGAGCGCGATGCCGGGCGCGACGGCGTCGGCCATCGCGAACGGGGACACGCCGCGCGTCCGGCAGCCGATGGCGGCGCCGACCCCGCCGAGCGCCACCGCGCCCCAGATGCCGAGTCCGCCCTCCCAGATCTGCAGGGCCCGCATCGGGTCGCCGTCCGCGCCGAAGTACCGCTGGTAGTCGGTCAGCACGTGGTAGAGCCGACCGCCCACCAGGCCGAACGGCACGGCCCACACCGCCACGTCGATGACCGTGCCGGGCTGGCCGCCCTTGGCCGCCCAGCGCCGCTCGCCCAGCCATACGGCGACGACGATACCGATGATGATCATGATGGCGTAGGCGCGGATCGGGACGGGCCCGAGGTGCCAGACGCCCTGCGAGGGACTCGGGATGTAGGCGAGCGGCTGCATGAGCGTTGACGTTACCGCCTCCGGCGCCCTCACGTGCCCCGCTATGCCCGCATCGCCGCGTTGCCGGTTCCGGCGGTGTCCCGTCCCGTTCCGGCGGCGTTGCCGGACATGTCGCCGGACGCGCTGCCGGTCGGTGTCGGGGTGCCGCCCCGCGCGTCGGCGACGGCGTCGCGCAGCCCCTCCGGGGTGAGCGCGTCACCGGTGAGCTTGCGGCCGTTCAGCGCCAGGTACGGGGTCGAGTCGACGCCGGCGCGCCCGGCGGCGGCGGTGGCGTCCTCGACTTCCTCGATCTTCTGCATCCGCCGGACGCAGGTGTCGAACGCCTGCCCCGTGATGCCCACCTCGGCCGCCCAGGACACGAGCTGGTCGTCGGTGAACCCTTCGTCGCCCTCCGGCGGCTGGTGGGTGAACAGCTTGTCGTGGTAGGCCACCCAGCGGTCCGCGGGCGCGCACGCGGCGGCGTTCGCGGCGCGGCGCGAGTTCGACATCAGCGGGTCCTGCTGGAAGAGCTGGAACGGCCGGTAGACGACCTTCACGCGGCCCTCGGCGGCCAGTTCCTTGACCGTCGCGCCGAGGCGGTTCTCCAGGGCGCGGCAGGCGGGGCACTGGAAGTCCTCGTAGATCTCCAGGACGGGCGCGGCCACGCCCTGCTTCGCCATCGCGACCGACCCGTCCTGCTGGCGTGCGGCGGGCGCGAGCGGGCCGTCGTACTCGGCGACGGGGTCGGGGCCGTTCTGCCGGCCGGTCACCATGACCACGACGGCGACCACCACGGCGGCCGCCGCGACGGCGCCGAGCACCACCATGAGCGCCCTCCGCCGTTTCGCGCGGGCGGCGTCCCGTGCACGTTCGTCCGCGAGCCGGCGGCGCGCGGAACGCTCATTGTCGGCCATGCTTCGATCCCCCGATCGGCCTGACTGTCAAAGCAGGTCCGAGCGTACCGACGGGGGGCCTTCCCCACACGCTGCGACGCGCGCCGCACGCTCCGTGTTCGCGGGGCGTGCGGCGCGCGTCGTCCGATCGGGCGGGCCGGGCGGTCAGCCCTCGGAGCCCTCGCCGGACGCGGAGGGCGAGGCGGACGGCGACTCCGACGGGGACGCGGACGGCGACTGCGAGGGGGCGGCAGCGGCGGCGGCGTCGACGGTGGCGCGCAGCGTCGCGGGGTTCATCGCGATGCCGTTGTCGAGCTGCTTGCCGTCCAGCCACACCGACGGGGTGCCCTCGACGCCGCGCTGCTCGAGCGCGTACGTCGTCATCTGCTGGACCTTGGCCTCCTGCTTCATGTCCCGCACGCACGACTCCCAGTTCGCGTCCGTGATGCCGATGTCGCGGCCCCACTTGACGAGGTCGTCGGGCGCGAAGCCCTCGCTGCCCTCGCGCGGCTGGAACTCGAACAGCGCGTCGTGGTAGGAGACCCACTTGTCGGCGGGCGCGCAGGCCGCCGCGTTCGCCGACCTCAGCGAGTTGATCTTGATCGGGTCCCGCTGCTGGCCGAACAGGTGGAACGGCCGGTAGACGACCTTGACCTTGCCGTCGAGCGCGAGCTTCTCGATCGTCTCGCCGGTGGCCTCCTCGAAGTCCTTGCAGATGGGGCACTGGAAGTCTTCGAAGACCTCCAGGACCGGCTTCTCCACGCCCGGTTGCGCCATCACGATCGAGCCGTCGTCCTGCCGGGTCAGCGGGGCGAGCTTGCCCTCGTGCGCGACGGCGGTGTTGTTCTTGTCCCGCTGCTCCATGATCAGAACGGTGCCGACGACCACGACGGCCACCGCGACCACCGAGCCGATGACGATGGCGAGCAGCCGCCGCTGCTTCGCCCGCGCGGCCTGCCGCTTGCGCTCGGCGGCCAGGCGCTCCCGCGCGGACCGCTCCCGTGCGGCCTTGCTCATTGACACTCCTATGCGTGGGGGGCCGCGCCGGGTGGGGCGGCGCGGTCCCGGCGGTTCGGTCGTCCCTGCCGGTCGCCTCGGCCGGTCGTCCCGCCGGCCGTTCGCGCCGGCCGGACCGGCCGGCGCGTCCTGCTCAGTCGACCTGACCGATCCGCCGGAATTCGTCGAACAGAACGAGGACGAAGAGCAGGGTAGCGATGACGTGCACACCGGTGCACCACAGGCAGATCTTATGCAGCACCGCGAGTTCGACGGTCACGAGATAGACGACGAACAGCACGCCGACCGCCGTGCTCGCGATCCGCCCCCAGCGCAGCGGCGGCCACTCGGACCGCAGCGCCCACGGGGTGATCAGCGCGGCGAACCCGACGAAGAAGGCCAGCCCGAGGAACGGCATCGGGATGCCGAGCAGGGCCGCGTACTCGCTGGACGTGACCGCGTGGCAGTCGACCGTCGACGACTCCGAGCACACCAGCGCCGCGTCGTCGTAGTGCGTCACGGTCAGGTAGCCGGAGATCCCGAGCCCGGCGATCGTCAGCAGCCAGGCCGGCACCAGGAACCACAACGGGCGCGCCGGCGCTCCCGCCGCCGCGCCGCCGCGCTCCTCCGCCGTCATCTCTTGCGTCATCGTGATCCTCCGGGACCGCCTCCGCTGGCGAACTCACCTTACGGGAGTGCGGCGGTCCCACAAGCATCAACCGATCGGTGCCGCCCGTTCGTTCCCGGATGGATGCGGAACGTCCCCGGGCGCCGCCGCGCGGGCGGTTCCCGGGGACGTCCGGTGGTGCGTCCGGCCGTGCTCCGGCCGGGGCGGTCAGGCGCCGCGGCGGACGCCCGCCGCGAGCTCCTCGGTGAGGGCGCGGACGCCCGCGAGGCCGGCGGCGGCGTCGGGCGCGTCGAGGAGGCGGCGGATGAACGCCGAGCCGACGATGACGCCGTCGGCGAACCCGGCGACCTCGGCGGCCTGGGCGCCGTCGCTCACCCCGAGCCCGAGCCCGATGGGCAGGTCCGCGCCGCCCTTGTCGATCAGCGTCCGGGTGCGCTCGACGAGGCGCGGCGCGCCGGTGTCGACGGCGCCGCGGGCACCGGTGACGCCCATCAGGGACGCGGCGTACACGAACCCGCGGGACACGCTGGTGATCGTCTCGATGCGCTCGTCGGTGGAGCTGAGCGCCACCAGGAACACCCGGTCGAGGCCGTGCGCGTCGGACGCGGCGAGCCAGTCGCCGCCCTCCTCGGGGGTGAGGTCCGGGGTGATGAGCCCGGCCCCGCCGGCGGACGCGAGGTCGCGGGCGAACGCGTCCACGCCGTACCGGTCGACGGGGTTCCAGTAGGTCATGACGAGCGTCGGCGCGCCGGTCGCGGCGACGGCCTCGACGGTGCGGAACACGTCGGCGACGCGGATCCCGCCGACGAGGGCGCGGTGGACGGCGTCCTGGATGGTGGGGCCGTCCATCATCGGGTCGGTGTAGGGCAGGCCGATCTCGATGACGTCGCAGCCGGCGTCGACCATGGTCTTCGCGGCGTCGACGGCGCCCTCGTAGGTGGGGAACCCGGCGGGCAGGTAGCCGACGAGCGCGGCGCGTCCCTCGGCCTTGGCCCGGTCGTAGGCGGTCTTGACGGTCACCGGCCCTCCCCTTCGGGCATCAGGCCGAAGTGGGTGGCGGCCGTGTGCATGTCCTTGTCGCCGCGCCCGGACAGGCAGACGACGATCGTGGCGTCCGGGCCGAGCTCGGCGCCGACCTTGAGGGCGCCGGCGAGCGCGTGCGCGGACTCGATCGCGGGGATGATCCCCTCGGTGCGGCACAGCAGCGCGAACGCGTCCATCGCCTCGGCGTCGGTGATCTCGCGGTACTCGGCGCGGCCGGAATGGTGCAGCCAGGCGTGCTCGGGGCCGACGCCGGGGTAGTCGAGCCCGGCGGAGATCGAGTGGGTCTCGAGGGTCTGCCCGTCGTCGTCCTGCAGCAGGTAGGTGCGCATGCCGTGGATGACGCCGAGGGAGCCGCCGGTGAGGGTCGCGGCGTGCCGGCCGGTGCCGACGCCGTCGCCGCCGGCCTCGAACCCGTACAGCCGGACGGACTCGTCCGGGACGAACGCGTGGAACGCGCCGATCGCGTTGGAGCCGCCGCCGACGCAGGCGACGACGGCGTCCGGGAGGGCGCCGGTCAGGTCGAGGCACTGCCGCCGCGCCTCCGCGCCGATGACCCGGTGGAACTCGCGGACCATCATCGGGAACGGGTGCGGGCCCATGGTGGAGCCGATGCAGTAGTGGGTGTGGTCGACGCTGGCGACCCAGTCGCGGAACGCCTCGTTGACGGCGTCCTTGAGGGTGCGGCTGCCGGTGCCGACCGGGACGACCTCGGCGCCGAGCATCCGCATCCGCGCGACGTTCAGGGCCTGCCGCTCGGTGTCGACCTCGCCCATGTAGACGGTGCAGTCGAGGCCGAGCAGGGCCGCGGCGGTGGCGGTGGCGACGCCGTGCTGGCCCGCGCCGGTCTCGGCGATGATGCGGGTCTTGCCCATCCGGCGGGTGAGCAGCGCCTGCCCCAGCACGTTGTTGATCTTGTGTGAGCCGGTGTGGTTGAGGTCCTCCCGCTTGAGCAGCACGCGGGCGCCGCCCGCGTGCTCGGAGAACCGCTTCGCCTCGGTCAGCAGGCTGGGGCGGCCCGCGTAGTCCGCGAGGAGCCCGTCGAGCTCCGCGGTGAACGCGGAGTCGTGCTTGGCGGTCTCGAACTCGCGGGTGAGTTCGTCCAGCGCCGCCATCAGCGCCTCGGGGGCGAACCGCCCGCCGAAGGGCCCGAAGCGGCCCTGCGCGTCCGGCAGGGCGTCGGGCACGGCGGCGCCCGCGGTATCGGTGGTCATGAGAGAACGTGTCCTGTCGTGGCGTGTGGGAGGTGTCCGGTCAGCAGAGGATGGACCGGCCCCGCCATCGCTCGTGCAGCGGTT
Organism: Actinomadura sp. WAC 06369; assembly: GCF_003947565.1. Taxonomy (NCBI): domain Bacteria; kingdom Bacillati; phylum Actinomycetota; class Actinomycetes; order Streptosporangiales; family Thermomonosporaceae; genus Actinomadura; species Actinomadura sp. WAC 06369. The sequence continues at coordinate 6,400 of NZ_QHJN01000174.1, forward strand.
CGACCTGCATGCCCGTACCCTACCGGTCCGCCGTCAGCCGCTCTGCCGGAGCGCGGGGTGCGCGCCGGCGGCGACGAGGTCGGCGACGGCGGCGCGCGGGTCGCGGCCGATGACCAGGCTCTCCCCCACCAGCACCGCGTCGGCGCCGGAGGAGGCGTAGGACAGCAGGTCGTGCGGGCCGCGCACGCCGGACTCGGCGACCTTCACCGCCCCCTTGGGCAGCAGCGGCGCGACCCGGGCGAACACGCCGCGGTCGACCTGCAGGGTGCGCAGGTCGCGGGCGTTGACGCCGATGACCTTGGCGCCGGCCGCCGCGGCCCGCTCCGCCTCCTCCTCGGTGTGGACCTCGACGAGCGGGACGAGCCCGATGGACTCGGCGCGCTCGATCAGCGACACCAGGGCGTCCTGCTCGAGGGCGGCGACGATCAGCAGCGCCATGTCGGCGCCGTGGGCGCGCGCCTCCCACAGCTGGTAGGAGGTGACGATGAAGTCCTTCCGCAGGACGCACACGTCGACGTTGGCGCGGACCTCGGCGAGGTCGGCGAGGCTGCCGCCGAACCGGCGCCGCTCGGTCAGCACGCTGATGACCTTCGCGCCGCCGGCCGCGTAGTCGCGGGCCAGTGCGGCGGGGTCGGCGATGGCGGCGAGCGCGCCCTTGGACGGGCTGCTGCGCTTGACCTCGGCGATCACCGAGACGCCGGGGCCGCGCAGCGCGGCCAGCGCGTCCCGGGGCGGCGGGGCGGTCGACGCCTTCTCCTTGAGGGCGTCGAGCGGGACCTCGCGCTGCCTGTCGGCGAGATCGGCTCGGACGCCTTCGATGATCTCGTCCAAAACGCTCAAGGTGACAGGCCCCCTATTTCAGGTCGATCCGTGCACCGATCGTAGCCGCCCCTCCGGACGCTTCTCGCAGCAGGGCGGTCAGGTGCCGGTCAGGGCGCGAGGGCCTGCGCGAACGGCAGGTTCCGCAGCACCCAGTACACGACGATCACGCCCAGGAACGCGAAGACGGGCACGGGCCGGAACAGCGCGGACCGCATCGGCCGGCCGCGCGCGCTGAGCACGGCCCACCGCCCGTACAGGTAGCCGAAGACGGGCAGCAGCAGGAACATCAGCGGGTTGAGCCCGAAGGCGGCGCCCACGTCGCCGTGCGTCAGGGCGTGCACCATCCGGGTCATGCCGCAGCCGGGGCAGTAGAGCCCGGTCAGCGTGAGGAACGGGCAGGACGGGTAGTGGCCCGCCTCGTTCGGGTCGACGAACGCGACGAGCGTCGCGCCGGCGGCCGCCCCGGCGAGCACGGCGGCGTGCGGCAGCAGGGCCCGGACCCGCCGCCTCGGCGGCGCCGACGGGTGCGCGTGCGCGGTCATGCGCCCAGCGTAGAGGCACCCGGGCCGCCCGGCACGGCGACCGCGCGGCACGGGGACCGCCCGGGCCGCGGGGTTCAGGCGTCCAGGACGTAGCCGACGCCGCGGACGGTGCGGATGGGGCCGTCGTGGTGGGCGCCGACGCCGAGCTTGGCGCGGAGCTGGGCGATGTGGACGTCCACGGTGCGGCTCCCGGCGCCCGCGCCCGGCCCCCAGGCGGCGTCGAGGAGCTGCTCGCGGGTGAAGACCCGGCCGGGATTGGTCATCAGGAACTCGAGCAGGTCGGACTCGGTGCCGGTGAGGACGACGCGGCGTTCGCCGACGGCGGCGGTGCGGCGGCGCGGGTCGAGGGCGAGCGGTCCGGCGCGCAGCGGGCCGGGCGGGCCGCCCGGCCGGGCGGCGGCGCCGCGCAGGGCGTCGGTGACGGCCGCGACGAGGACGCGCGGGGCGAAGGGCCGGTCGACGCGCCGCGGCCGGGGCGCGGCGGTGCGGAGGCCGCCCGGGGGGCCGCCGGTCACGACGACGGGCGCGGGACCCGCCGCGTCGGCGGTGCGGCGGTACAGGTCGGCGGGGCGGGCGGCGGAGGACAGGTCGAGGACGACGGCGTCGGGCCGGGCGCGCGCGGCCGCGGCGGGGGCGCGGCCGGGGTCGGGCTCGATCCGCACCCGCAGGCCCTCGCGGGCGAGGTAGCGGCGCTGGAGTTCGGCGACGGCGGCGTCGTGCTCGGCGACCAGGACGAGCCGCGGGCCGCCCGCGCTCACGATCCGCCGTTCCGGGCGGCCGCGCCTTCGCCGTCCCGGACGGGCGCCGGGGAGTCCCCGGGTCCGGCTTCGTCGGCGTCGGTGGAGTCGTCGGCGTCGGTGGGGTCTTCGACGTCGTCGGCGTCGGTGGGGTCCTCGCCGCGGTCGAGCGACTTCCACATGGCGGACGGGTCGTCGCCGGCCGGTGCGCGGCGCGGCCCGGGCGCGGCGGGGCCGGTGCGCTCGTAGCGGGCGGACATGCCGGGCCAGCGGGAGCCGCGCAGCAGCGTGACCAGCCCGGCGGCGACGAGCAGGACGCCGCCCGCGACCGACACCGTCCACCACGCGTTGACGTGCACGGACGGGTCGGCGCCGAGCTTGAGCAGGGCGCTGTCGTCGAGGGCTTCGGCGGCGACGTGGGAGGCGCGCGCGGACGTCGCGGCCGCGTAGCCGACGCCGACGCCGAACAGCGCGATGAGGGCGCCGACGGCGGCGCGGACGCGGCCGCGGGTGGCGAACAGGGCGGCGAGGCCGGCGAGACCGGCCCAGCCGAGGGCGCCGGGCGCGCCGCCGAGGTCGCCGCCGGTCAGCTCCCGGGCGAACGGGGTGATGGCCCCGTCGGCCGTGACGGTCGCCCAGGTACGCCCGGCGGCGAGCAGGACGAGCCCGGCGCCGGCGGCGCACAGCAGGGCGGTGAGCCCGCGTTCCCGCGCGGGCGTCATGATCCGTCGGCGGGACGTTCCCCGACGACGGCGTCCAGGACGTCGGCGTCCCAGCAGGTGCGGTCTCCGGTGTGGCAGGCGGCGCCGACCTGGTCGACCTTCACGAGGATCGCGTCGCCGTCGCAGTCGAGCGCGACCGACTTGACCCACTGCTGGTGCCCGGAGCTCTCGCCCTTCACCCAGTACTCCCGGCGGCTGCGCGACCAGTAGGTGCAGCGGCCGGTGGTGAGGGTGCGGTGGAGGGCCTCGTCGTCCATCCAGGCCAGCATGAGCACCTCGCCGGTGTCGTACTGCTGGGCGATGGCGGGGACGAGACCGTCGTCGCTCCGCTTGAGGCGATCGGCGATCTTGGGGTCCAGGTTGGACGATGGAACCGGCATGGGATCCATTGTGCCCGCTGCGGCGCGGTGCGCGGCACGCCCCCCGCCGTGCGCCGCGCGGCGTGTCGGGACACGAAAGGACCCGCCGTCCCCGGGAGCGGGGCGACGGGCCCAGACGTACGACTTCGGGTGTTACAGGGGGACGACCTGGTCGGCCTGCGGACCCCGGTTACCCTGCGTCACCTCGAACTGGACGCGCTGGTTCTCGTCCAGAGTGCGGTACCCGGAGGTCTGGATCGCCGAGTAGTGCACGAAGACGTCCGGCCCGCCGCCGTCGACGGCGATGAAGCCGAAGCCCTTCTCGGCGTTGAACCACTTCACGGTGCCCTGCTGGGGCATGTCTTTCTCCTTGCGGCAAAACATGGGCCCACACCTCGCGGGCCCGGCGCGGTCGCTGCGGTACGCCCTCGCCCCCGGTACGGTCCCGGAAAAGCCAAAACGCCCGCTGCCATCAGTCCGCGGGCGTCTGACAAACGATCGAGAACCACGACTGCAACCGACCGCCCCACCGTATCACCGCTTCCGCGTAAAGCGGAGGAGCCGCAAGCCCTGTGTTTCTCCTCTCGGCGAACCTTGCCGTTACCTGCCCGTTAAAGACTCCAACCGGTCTCGGTCAGGGTCTTGACAGAGTCCGTATCGCCTTCGAGGCGCACGTCGGCGGCGTCGCGGCGGCCGAGCGCCCATAGGACGAGTTCGCCGACCGGGCCGTGCACGCGGACTCCGCGGGAGCCCGCGCCGGCGGCGCCGCCGGAGGCTCCCGGGGCGCCGGCGCGCGCTCCGCGGGGCCCGCGGGAGACGCGTGAGGCCTGCCCGTCGGGCCGCACGAACGTTACCTCCACGTGAACATTTCTTAGGACAAAGCGGGCAATTCTTATCCGTCGCCAGAGGACTCTCTCGAGATCGGGCGAGATCTCGCGGGGCTCCGCACCCTCCCCGGCCCGCCGGACGTCCTCATGGTGGACAAAGAACTCGACGGCGTTGGCGTTTTCCTCCATGCCGGGAAGCGCGAACGGGGAGTACTTCGGCGGACCGTGCCGGAATCGGTCGACGAGCCGGTCGAACGGGACGTCCGCCGCCCGGCTCCGCACGCGCTCCTCGTAGAAGGACAGCGGGGGAAGCAGTATTCCGGCCGCGGCGTCCGGGCGCCCCTCCCGGACGACCAGGTGCGCGGCGAGGTCCCGCGCGTCCCAGCCCTCGCAGAGGGTCGGGGCCCCGGGCCCGGCCGCGGCCAGCGCGTCGGCCAGCAGCCGCCGCTCGCGGCGGGCGGGCCCTTCGTGCGCGGTGCTTCGCATTGGATGATCGTAGGCCCCGCCGGACAGGTCGGGAATAACGGGCGTACCGCCATGGTAGGGAATATCCGGGCCCGCAGCCCCCCGCCGTCCGCACGCGGGGGCGTATCCCCGGGCGCCCGCCGTGATCGAGGAGTCGCCGTGTCGCCTGCGTCCAGACGTGTCAGCCCGTCCGTCCTCCGGGAGGGGATGCGCGTGCTGTGGGTCGCCGTGCGGGCGGAGCCGCGGGTGTTCGCGGTGTCGGTGCTCGCCAGCGCCCTGTACGCGGCGATGACCGTGGCGACGGCCGAGGTGCTCGGCACCGTGACCCAGGACGTCGTCCTGCCCGCGTTCGAGGAGGGGCGGGCCGCCGCGGGGGCGCTCGCGGCCGCCTCGGCGGCGATCGTCGGGGTGGCGGCGCTCAAGGCCCTGGGCGTGGCCGGGCGCCGCTTCTACGCGGGGCTGATGCAGTACCGGATGCAGGCGAAGTACCGGCGCGAGGTGACCCGCCAGTACCTGCGGCTGCCGCTGGCCTGGCACCACCGGCACCCGACGGGGCAGCTCCTGTCGAACGCCAACGCCGACGTGGAGGCGGCGTGGGCGCCGATCGCGCCGCTGCCGATGGCGGTCGGCGTGGTGTTCATGCTGCTGATCTCGGCGGTGTCGATCCTGCTCACCGACGTCGCGGTCGCCGCCGTCGGGTTCCTGGTCTTCCCGGCGATCGCGCTGGTCAACGTGCTGTACCAGCGCCGCCTGGCGCCGGTGGCGACGCACGCGCAGCGGCTGCGCGCCGAGGTCAGCGAGGTCGCGCACGAGAGCTTCGAGGGCGGCCTGGTGGTCAAGACCCTCGGCCGGGAGGCCGCCGAGACGGAGCGGTTCGCGGCGGCCGCCGGCGAGCTGCGGGACGCCAACGTCGCCGTCGGGCGGCTGCGCGGCCTGTTCGACCCCGTGCTGGAGGCGCTGCCGAACCTGGGCGTGCTGGCCGTCCTGCTGATCGGGTCGCTGCGGCTGGAGGCGGGCGCGATGACCGCGGGCGACCTGGTGCACGTGGCGTACCTGTTCACGCTGCTGTCGTGGCCGATCCGGGCGCTCGGCTGGGTGCTGGCGGAGGTGCCGCGCAGCGTCGTCGGCTGGGAGCGGGTCCGGGGCGTGCTGGACGCGAGCGGGTCGCTGCCGTACGGGGACCAGGCGCCGGGCGGGGCCGGCGCGGCGGCCGCGGCGATGGAGGTCCGGGGCGTCCGGTTCGCGTACGAGACCGACGAGCACGCCGGCCTGGGCGAGAACGGGAGCGGCCCCGCCGACGGCGGCGCGGACGGCGGCGCGAACGGGAACGGGAGCGGGCCGCGGCACGTCCTGCACGACGTGTCGTTCGCGGTCCGGCCGGGCCGCACCGTCGCGGTGGTGGGGCCGACCGGGTCCGGGAAGTCGACGCTGACGTCGCTGCTCGTCCGGCTGGTGGACCCGGCGGACGGCTCGGTCCTGCTGGACGGCGTGGACCTGCGGGACGTGCGGCGCGGCGGCGTCGCCGAGACGGTCGCGCTCGTCCCGCAGCAGACGTTCCTGTTCGACGACACCGTCCGCGGCAACGTGACGCTCGGGCTGGACGCGCCGGACGAGCGGGTCTGGGAGGCGCTGCGGCTCGCGCAGGCCGACGGGTTCGTGGCGGCGCTGCCCGACGGCCTCGACACGCGGGTCGGGGAGCGGGGCGCGACGCTGTCGGGCGGGCAGCGGCAGCGGCTGGTGCTGGCGCGCGCGCTGATCCGGCGGCCCCGGCTGCTGGTGATGGACGACGCGACGTCGGCGGTCGACCCGCAGGTCGAGGCGCGCATCCTGCGGAACCTGCGCGAGCACGGCGCGGACGGCGAGGGCGCCGGGGGCGGCTCGAGCGTGGTCGTCGTCGCGTACCGCAAGGCGACGATCGCGCTGGCCGACGAGGTCGTCTTCCTGGAGCACGGCCGGGTGACGGCCCGCGGCGCGCACGCCGAGCTGCTGGAGACGTCCGAGGGCTACCGCGACCTGGTGAACGCCTACGACGAGACCGAAGGCGAGCGGCCGGGCCTGGACGGCACCGCCGTCGAGGGCGGCGAGGAGGCCCTGGCATGACGGTTCTGAACACCCCCGAGAGGGCGGCCGGGGCCCCGCGCGGCCTCGACGACGCGACCGACGAGGGCGCGCTCAGCACGCTGCGGCGCGGGCTGCGGCTCAGCCCGGAGTTCACGGCGGGCCTGACCGTGACGCTGCTGCTGGCGCTGGTGTCCACGGCGGGGCGCGTGGTGGTGCCGATCGCCGTCCAGCAGACGCTCGACAAGGGCCTCGGCGGCCCGGGCGGCCCGGACATCGGGTTCATCCGCACGGCCGTGCTGGTGTGCGCGGTGGCGGTGCTGGTGACGGCGGTGGCGTCGTACCTGATGAACGTGCGGCTGTACAGGACATCCGAGGGCGGCCTGGCGACGCTGCGCGTGAAGGCGTTCCGGCACGTGCACGACCTGTCGATGCTCACCCAGAGCGGGGAGCGCCGCGGGTCGCTGGTGTCGCGGGTGACGGGCGACGTCGACCAGATCAGCCAGTTCATGCAGTCGGGCGGGCTGATGTTCATCGTCTCGATCGGGCAGCTGGTCGTGGCGAGCGTCCTGATGCTGGTGTACTCGTGGCAGCTCGCGCTGCTGGTGTGGCTGGCGTTCCTGCCGCTGGCGTTCGCGCTGCGCCGCTTCCAGCGGGTCATCTCCGCGGCGTACATGCGGGTGCGGGAGCGGATGGGCGACCTGCTGGCGGCGGTGAGCGAGTCGGTGGTGGGCGCGCCGGTCATCCGCGCGCACGCGGTGGAGGAGCGCACCGGGCGGCGCGTGGAGGAGACGGTGGACGCGCACCGCGTCGCGCAGACGCGGGCGCAGGCGATGGTGGCGCTGACGTTCCCGGTGAGCGAGCTGGTCGCGGCGGTCGCGACGGCGGCGGTCGTGGTGGCCGGGGTGCTGCTGGGCGTCGCCGGGGACCTGACGGCCGGGGAGCTGGTGGCGTTCCTGTTCCTGGTGACGCTGTTCGTCAGCCCGATGCAGACCGCGACCGAGGTGTTCAACCAGGCGCAGAACGCGATCGCCGGGTGGCGGCGGGTGCTGGGCGTGCTCGACGTCGCCCCGGACGTGGCGGACCCGGGCGAGGACGGCGAGACGCTGCCGCGCGGCCCGATCGAGGTGCGGTTCGAGTGCGTGGGGTTCGCGTACCCCGGCGGGCCGCCCGTCCTGCACGACGTGGACGCGACGATCGCGCCGCGCAGCCGCGTCGCGGTCGTCGGGCAGACCGGGTCGGGCAAGACGACGTTCGCGAAGCTCCTCACCCGGCTGATGGACCCGGCGTCCGGGCGGGTGCTGGTGGACGGGGTGCCGCTGGACCGGGTGCGGTTCTCGTCGCTGCGGGAGCGGATCGTGATGGTGCCGCAGGACGGCTTCCTGTTCGACGCGTCGCTCGCCGACAACATCCGGTACGGGCGTCCGGACGCGACGGACGACGACCTGGCGCGCGCGGTGGCGGAGCTGGGGCTGGCCGACTGGCTCGACGGGCTCCCGAAGGGCCTGGAGACGCCCGTCGGGCAGCGCGGCGAGTCGCTGTCGGCGGGCGAGCGGCAGCTCGTCGCGCTGGCCCGCGCCTACATCGCCGACCCGGACCTGCTGGTGCTGGACGAGGCGACGTCGGCGGTCGACCCGGCGACGGAGGTGCGGATCCAGCGCGCCCTGGACGGCGTGACGCGCGGCCGCACGGCGATCTCGATCGCGCACCGGCTGTCCACGGCGGAGGCGGCCGACGAGGTCATCGTGTTCGAGGCGGGACGGATCGTGCAGCGCGGGCCGCACGCGGAGCTGGTGGGCCGGCCGGGCGTCTACGCCGACCTGCACGCGTCCTGGGCGGCGCAGCGCGCGCTGTGACGGACATGACTACCTGCGGTAAAGCACTTGCCCGTTATCTGGTCCAGTGCGCATTCTGCTGAGGTGAGCAATGAGGTCGTGATGGAATCGGCGAGGACGCTGCACGGACAGCTGCAGCGAGGACTCGGCAGGGCCGCGCGCCGCGCGGCGGACAGGCCCGGTTCGGGCGAGTACGTCTACGACTGCATCCGCAGGGATCCCCGGTGGGACCCGCAATGCGAGTCGCGGGGCCTGTACTACGCCCGGTTGCTGGTGGATCTGGAGCTTCCGGCGGGGCCGGTGGCCGAGCATCTGTTCCATCCGTCCGACCATGTCGACGAGGACCCGTGGCGGGTCCAGCTCGCGTTGCAGGTGCTGTCGGACCTGGTGCGGTTGAGCCGGCGGGAGGCCGCCGCGCCGCTGCGGCGGTACGCCGAGGAGGGCGCGCACTGGTTCGACGCGCTGGTGGAGCTGATCGAGCTGGGCGACCCCGCGCTGACGCTCGGGCTGGACGAGGTCGTCGCGGCCCGCTGCGACGACGGCGACCTCGAGCAGCTGGTGCCGGCGGAGCAGAACCCGGTGATCGACGCGTGGGCGGCGCGGCAGCCGCGGATCGCCGACGCGCTGGGGCGCAGCCGCGAGCGGGCCCGCAACCGGGCGCTGCTGCGGGCGCGGGCGCGGGCGGCCGGCCCGCCGCTGCGGCCGGCGCCGGCGGGCGGGGCGCGGGGCCCGGCCGACGACGCGCCGGACCCGGCGGCCCGCACCGAGGCCGAGCTGCTCGAGGCGGCCCGGCGGCGCGGGCCCGGCACGATTGCGGCGATCTTCGAGCTGGGGCGGCGGCGGACGCTCGCGCTGCTCGACCTCGCCGAGGAGATGCTGCCGGAGCGTCCGGGCCGGTTCGGCGCCGCAGTGTGCCGGGCGCTGTCGCAGTACGGGCCGGAGACGCTGCCGCGGGCGCGCGCGTGGGCCGCCGCGAAGGGCGGGTGCGAGGACGTGGGGCTGCGGATCCTCGCGCGCCACGGAACCCGGCAGGACATCCCCCTGCTGATGGACGAGCTACGGGAGACGGTCGAGAAACGCGAATGGGGCGGGGCGGCGAGTCCCGTCGAGGGCCTCGGGCGGCTGCGCGCCGGCGAGGCCGTCCCCCTGCTGAAGGACGCCTGGACCGAATCCACCTACGCCTACCTGCGGCCGCGCCTGCTGGCCGCGCTCGCCCGCACC
>NZ_QHJN01000175.1:0-15793 GCF_003947565.1 Actinomadura sp. WAC 06369
CCCGACAGCCGCACCCCACCGACGACGACGCCGGAGCGCCGACGCATGCCGCCACGCCACCCCCGCGCAGCGACCCGCCGCCACCCCAAGGCCCCCCCCGGCGTCCGGGGGCCGGGCGCCGAGGAGGGCCTTGCGGTGGCGGCGGGTCGCTGCGCGGCGGTGGCGTGGCGGCATGCGTCGGCGCTCCGGCGTCGTCGTCGGTGGGGTGCGGCTGTCGGGACCGGGCCGGTGGGGCCGGTGTTGTGAGGACAGCGGGTCAAGGTTCACGTGTACCGACGGGCCTGTCGACGGATTTGTCGCGATAAGTCGCGAGGTGGGGGATGTCTGATCTACCTGGGTTGAAGATTATGCACTGGTTGACCCGAATATATGAATTTTGTAGGCCCAGAATTACGATCTTCGTGCGATCGTCAACTGTACCGGGAGTTCGCGCGGTCCAAGATCCGGAAAGGCGGCCGGGCGGCTCCACAACCCCTGGTCCGGTGGTGAGTTGAGCAGGACGCGGCATGAGGAGTTCCGCGACTACGTTGCGGAACGCGGGCCCGCGCTGCTCCGTGCCGCCATGCGGCTGACCAGTGATCGCGCCGAGGCCGAGGACCTCCTCCAGGCCGCCCTCGCCAAGACGTACCTCGCGTGGGACCGCATCCAGGATCGCGCGGCGATCGACGGATACGTCCGGCGGGCCATGGTCAATACGCAGATTTCATGGTGGCGCCGTCGCAAACTCGACATTTACCCCACGGATGAACTCCCGGACCGGCCGGTCGACGATCACACGCGCCGCAGCGAAATGCGGGACGCGCTCGGCCGCGCGCTCCGCCGGCTGCCCGAACGGCAGCGGCTCGCCGTAATGCTCCGCTATTACGAGGACATGTCCGAGGCGGAGATCGCGGAGGTGCTCGGCGTCAGCGTCGGGACGGTCAAGAGCACCGTCTCGCGGGCCGTGGCGCGGCTCCGCGACGACGACGCCCTCGGCGACGACTTCCCCGGGATCCCGCCGCAGCGGCCGGATCGGCCCGGCGGTCCGTGAAGCGCATTCTGACCGCGAGTCAGAGTCCGCGTGATCACGCAGGGGCGTGATCGGTGACCCTCAGGTCATCGTTAATGGTGATTTCGGGGTTCATGTGGCCTTCCGGGGGTCGACGGGTGTATGCAAGGTGGGCCGATTGTCCGGACGACCCCCTGGGGGGCGGACTCCCATGCCGGTGCCGGGAGCTTGAATGCCGAGGTTGTCCCCGTCCGCTGACGCGTCCGACCGGAAGCTGGTCAAAGGGCTGAACGAGGGCGACGAGTCGGCCCTCGCCACGGTCTACGACGAGTACGGCGAGCGCATCTACGACTACGTACTGTCGATGCTGGGGGACGGGAAGGCCGCGGCGCGGATCGTCCACGACACCTTCATCGACGCCGCCCGCCGCGCCCCCCGGATGCGCGACCACCTCCACCTCGGGTCCTGGCTGTACGGCGCGGCGCGCCGCCGCTGCATCCGCCGGGGACGCGTCAAGGACCTGTACTGGGAAAGGGACGGCGAATTCGCCGAGGCGCCTTTCCTGGATCGTGCCGACATGCCGGACGCCGCCGATCTGCCGCCGTCCGAAGAACTGCACGATCTCCTGCGCGCGTCCCTCGCCCACCTCGACCCGGTCGACCAGGAGATCGTCCTGCTCGCGTTCCGGCACGGCCTGCCGCCCGCCCGGCTCGGCGCGGCGCTGGGGCTGCCGGCCCGCCGCGCGGCCGCCCGGACGCGGGCCTGCCGGGCCGAGTTCGAGGCCGCGCTCGCCGACGAGGTGCGCCGCGCCGCGCACGACTGCGCGTCCCGCCCGGTGGCCCCCGAACCCGAGCCGGAGCCGGAGCCGGAGCCCGCGAGCGTCGCCGTGCTCGCCGCAGCGGCCCCCGAGCCGGACGTCCCGGACGTCCCCGAGGAACCGGACGTCCCGGAAGCGGGGCCCGCGCGTCCCGCCGCCCGCCCGGCGCGGCCGTGGCAGGCGTTCCGGCGGCGCGCGGAGTCCGCGGGCGCCGCGCCCGACCCGGCCGCCGACGCGCACGCCGCCGGGTGCCCGGACTGCCGCCGCCGCGCCCGGGTGCGCGCCGTCCCGCTGCTCGCGGCCGCGCCCGCGCCGGTGCTGCCCGCCGCGCTGCGGCACCGCGTCATGCACACCGCGACCGACCCGGAGCTCGCCGCGCACCGCGCGGACATCGCCGCGCGCGGCGGCGCACTCACCCCCGACGGCCTGCCGATCCAGCCGGACGTCCCGTCGCCGTTCACCCGCCGCTGGCTGTTCACCGTCGGCGGGATGGCGGGGGCGCTCGGGGCGGCGCTGGTCGCGGTGGTCGCGATGGGGCCGGGCATCGGCAGCGGGACGCTGTCGTGGCCGCCGTTCGGCACCGAGCCGCAGCCGTCGATCACCCGCCCGTCCCCGTCGCCCGGCGCGGGCGGCGGCGACCGGCCGTCCGGTCCGGCGGGCGGGTCCGGCGCGGGCGGGCCCGGCGGCCTCCAGCCGCCGCCCATGAACCCGCAGACGCAGCCGGACTCCTCGTCGCCCGCGGAGTCGCCGTCGCCGAGCGCGCCCGCCTCGCCGAGCGCCCCGGCGTCGCCGACGCCTGACCCGCCGCGGGAGCGCGGCGTCCTCGTCGTCAACCCGAACAAGGTGCAGCTGAACGGCGGCACCAAGACCGCGAGCGTCAGCCTCGCCGCCGAGGACGGCCCGGTGCAGTGGACGGCGATGTCCTCGACGAGCCAGCTCGAGCTGTCGCAGATGCAGGGCGGCATGCCCGAGGACGGCACCATGCAGCTGACCGTCACGCTGCGCACCGCGCTGATCGGCCTGCCCGGCACCGGCAAGCTCACGTTCACCGACTCCGAGGGCTTCCCGCACGTCGTCGAGGTGGAGTGGGGCCTGACGCTGCTCTGACCGGTCCTAGATGCGGACGCCGCCGGTGGCGTCGACGACCTGGGCGGTCACCCAGCGGGCGTCGTCGGACGCGAGGAACGCGGCGATGCCGGCGATGTCGTCCGGCCGCCCCACCCGGCGGAGCGCGGCCTGCGCCGACCACTCGGCGTCGGCGTCGGCGTTCCCGCGCAGCCAGTCGGCGTTCATGTCGGTGTCGACGATCCCGGGGGCGACGGTGTTCGCGGTGATGCCGCGCGGGCCGAGCAGTTCGGCGAGGTTGCGCGTGAAGACGTCCAGGGCGCCCTTGGTGGCCGCGTAGCCCATGATCGACGGCATCGCGAGCCGGGACGCGCCGCTGCCGATGTTGATGATCCTGCCGCCGTCGCGGAGCCGGGGCAGCGCCTGCTGGACGATGAAGTACGGTGCGCGCACGTTGACCGCGTAGACCCGGTCGAAGGCGTCCTCGGTGGTCGCCTCCAGGTCCGCGAAGAGCGTTTCGCCCGCGTTGTTGACGATGATGTCGACGCCGCCGCCGGGGACGTACTGCTCGATCTCCTTGTCGAAGGCGTCCCAGAGGCGCCGGGCGTCGCCGTGCTCGCCCAGTTCGGCCCGGATCGCGAACGCGCGCCCGCCGTCCGTCCGGATCCGCTCGACCAGGTCGTCCGCCGCGCCGGCGTTCCGCGCGTAGGTGATCGCGACGACGGCGCCGTCGCGCGCGAGCCGCTCCGCGATCGCCCGCCCGATGCCGCGCCCGCCGCCGGTGACCAGCGCGACCTTGCCGTCCAGTGCCTTGCGCATGAGCCCGCTCCTTTGTTGATCGATCGCTCAAGAAAGGACCGTAGCACAATTATTGAGCGAGCGATCTACAATGGGGTCATGGCAGAGCGACGGACCACCCGAGGACGGCCGCGCGGCTTCGACCGCGACGAGGCGCTGCGGCGCGCGCTGGCGCTGTTCTGGGAGCGCGGCTACGAGGCCACCTCCGTCAGCGACCTCACCGCCGCGATGGGCATCCGCCCGGCCAGCCTCTACGCGGCGTTCGGCGACAAGAAGTCCCTGTTCAAGGAGGTCGTCGACGCCTACGGGCGGCTCCCGGCCGGGACGTACATGGCGGCGGCGCTCCGCGAGGAGCCCACCGCCCGCGCGGCGTTCGCCCGGATGCTGCGGGACGCCGCCGTCCACCAGTCCGGCACCGCCGCGCACCCGCCCGGCTGCCTGGTCATCACCGCCGCCACCAACGTCACCGCCGAGGACGAGGAGATCGCCGGGTTCCTGCGCGGGATGCGCGAGGCGAACAAGGTGAAGTTCCGCGACCGCCTCCGCGCGGCCCGCGACGCGGGCGAGCTGCCCGCCGACGCCGACTGCGACGGGCTCGCGGACTACTTCGCGGCGGTCGTCCAGGGCATGTCGCAGCAGGCCCGCGACGGCGCCACCGAAGCCGACCTGTCCCGCATCGCCGACCACGCCATGAACGCCTGGCCCGCGTAGAAGCCGGGCCGCGGAGCTCAGGGGAACCCGGGGGGAGCGGGACGGCAAGTACGGGTGTCCGACCGCAGAGCGAGAGGCCCCCTATGAGCATGGACGGTGACGATGCCTCCCATATCAGGCGTTCCCAGATCGAGCCCGAGGCGTTCGCCGAGATCTTCCGGCGGCACGCGCCCGGCCTGAAGCGCTACGCGACCCGCCGGCTCGGCGCCGACACCGCCGAGGACGTCGTCGCCGAGACGTTCCTCGCCGCGTTCCGCCAGCGGCACCGCTACGACCTCGACCGCCCCGACGCGCGCCCCTGGCTGTTCGGGATCGCGACGAACCTGATGAAACGCCACGTCCGCACCGAGGTGCGGCAGTTGCGGACGCTGCACCGCACCGGCGCCGACCCGGTCGCCGAGCCGTTCACCGACCGCAGCGACGAGCGCGTCAGCGCGCAGGCCGCCGGCCCGCGGATCGCCGCCGCGCTCGCCGCGATGCCGAAGGGGCACCGCGACGCCCTGCTGCTGTTCGCGTGGGGCGGCCTCTCGTACGTCCAGGTGGCCGAGGCCCTGGGCGTGCGGCTCGGGACGGTCCGGTCCCGCATCAACCGCGCGCGGCGGAGGCTGCGCGCCGAACTCGGCGAACTCGATCTTTCCCCCCGCCTCGCGATCATGCCTGAGGAGCCCGTCCATGACTGAGATCGACCGTCTCGTGGAGTTCCGCGCCGAGGTCCCCGAATCGCCCGAGCTGGCCGCCGAGGAGGCGCGGCTGCGGGCGGCCATCGCCGGGGAGCGCGGCACGGCCGCCGGGGGAGCCCGGCGCCGGTTCCGGCTCCGCGGCCGGACGGCCCTCGCCGGGGCGCTCGCCGCCGGCGCGGTCGCCGCCGGGGCCGTGATCGCGGCGGTGGACGCCCCCGCCCCCGGCGCGCCGGACCCGATCGTCCGGACGATGCCGGTGGCGCACGTCCGCGTCCTGCAGCAGGCGGCGGACCGGGCCGCGGACGCGCCCGAGCTGCACCCGAGACCCGGGCAGTTCCTCGTCATCGAGTCGCGGATGATGAACACCGCCGAGGACAACGGCGCCGACGGGCAGGTCCGCTACCTTTACCGGGTAGAGCGCACCCTGTGGGCGCCCTACGAGGGCGACTCGACCCGCGCCGTCCTGCGGACCACGGTCCTGCCGCCGAAGCAGTGGCCCGGCCGGCCGCTACCGGAGGCGGCGCGGCAGGGGGTCGGCGAGACCAGCACCGAGAAGGCCGCCGACTTCGACGGCAGGGCCGAGTGGCTGCGCACCGACTACGCCTACCTCAGCAAGCTCCCCACCGAGGCGGAGGGCATGTACGCGCACCTCTACACCGGGCTCGGGACGGGTCGGGAGGCGGACGCGCAGGCGTGGCAGAACCTCGGCGGGATGCTCACCGAGGCGTACATGCCCGCCGCGCAGCGCGCCGCCCTGTTCCGCGCCGCCGCCGCGATCCCCGGCGTCACGACCGTCGGGAAGGCCGTGGACGCCGCCGGACGGACGGGCGTCGCGGTCGCGCTGGACGTGCCGGGCACCGGCATCCGCACCGAGTACATCTTCGACCCCGACACCTACGACTACCTGGGCGAACGCGGCGTCGTCACCGACGCCTCACGCGCGCAGGCCCCGGTCGGCAGCGTCCTGGCCGCCACCGCGCAGCTCAGCGTGCGGGTCGCCGACGCCCCGCCGCCGGTGAGCTGACCGCCCGGTCAGCTCTGGGTGGGCTGGTTGCGGACGGTCTCCAGCCGGTCGCCGAGGGCCTCCTGGACGCGCGCCTCCATCGCCCGCGCGATGAACGGGTCGACGACCATCTTCACCAGCGGGCGCATCCGCCGCACGACCGCCGCGACCTCGGCGACGTCCTCGCCGCCCGGTCCGGGCCGGTCGAGCCGGTCAAATACGTGCTCCTCGACGAGCCCGACGAACCGGCCCGCGATGATTTCGCAGTCGTCCCGGATCTGCGCGGCGATGTCGAGGACGGCGTCCAGGGGGATCCCGGCGGCGACGAGCTCGGCGCCGACGTGCAGGAGCCGCGGGCTCGGCACGCGGTAGCCGTCGCCGTCGGGCTCGATGAGGCCGAGCTCGATCGTCCGCTCCCGGAACCGGGCGACCTCGTCCTCGTCGAGGCCGGCGCCGAACAGGTCGACGAGTCCGGCGTCGGTGGCGGTGCCGGGCAGCTCGTCCGACCACGGGTCGGTGAGCACCTTCTCCAGCCCGAGGACCTCGCCGACGTCCTTGCCGGTCTGCCAGGCGGCCAGCAGCTCCTTGATGATCGCGAGGGTGTAGCCGCGGGCGAGCAGCTTGCCGATCAGCCGGAGCCGGGCGAGGTGGGTGTCGTCGTAGAGGCCGACCCGGCCCTGGAGGCGCGGCGGCGGCAGCAGGCCCCGGTCCTGGTAGGCCCGGATGTTGCGGACGGTGCTCCCGCCGACCCGCGCCAGCTCGTCGATTCGGTACTCGGCCATCCCCACCCGCCGGTGTCGTCCGCCTTGACCGGCGTGATCTTACTCCGCCAGTATCTGTGACATCGAACGATGACAAGGTGGCGCCGATGGCGGAACCCCGCGTGCCGGACGACCGTATCCGCGACGACCGCATCCCGGACGACATCGAGGAGACGCTCCTCGGCGGTCCGCTGCACCTCACCCGCCGCGAGGTCGAGGACGCGGCGGGCCTGTCCGGCGACCTCGCGGTGCGGATCTGGCAGGCGCTCGGCTTCCCCACCCCGCGGGACGACGAGGTCGCCTTCACCGACGGGGACGTGGCGGCGCTCCGCGAGATCCGCGACCTCCTCGACGGCGACCTCGTCGACGAGGAGATGGTGCTGCAGCTCGTCCGGGCCGTGGGGCAGACGATGGGGCGGCTCGCGAGCTGGCTCGGGGACGTGTGGCTGCTGCGGCTGAGCGCGCTCCTGCCGCCGGACGAGCCGGTCACGGCCGACCTCGTCGTCACGGCGCTCGAGTCGACCGAGGAGCTGCGGCCCGCGTTCGAGCGCCTGCTGCTGCACGGCTGGCGGCGGCAGCTCGCCGCGGCCGGGATGCGCGCCGCCGCGGGGACCGCCGCCGCCCGCACCGACCCGGCGGCGGGCCTCGCGCACCTCGCCGTCGGGTTCGCCGACGTCGTGTCGTTCACCCGGCTCAGCCGGAAGCTGGACGCGGACGAGCTGGCGGCGTTCGTCGAGCGGTTCGAGTCCGCGGCGACCGAGGTCGTCGTGGAGGCGGGCGGCCGGATCGTGAAGACGCTCGGCGACGAGGTGCTGTTCGTCGTCGCGGAGCCGGCGGCGGCGGCCGAGGCGGGGCTGCGGCTCGCCGAGCGGTTCGCGGCCGAACCGGGCTTCCCGGACGTCCGGGTGGGGCTGGCGTACGGGGAGGTGGTGCAGCGGCTCGGCGACGTGTTCGGCACCCCGGTCAACCTCGCCGCGCGCCTCACCGCGACCGCCTACCCGGGCGCGGTGCTCGCCGACGGCGGACTGGCCGAGGCCCTCGACCCGTCCCGGTTCGACGTGTCGGCGCTGCGGCCCCGTCCGCTGCAGGGCCTCGGCCGGGTCCGCCCCCGCCTGCTGCGCCGTCCCCGGAAAGGGTGAACCGGGCCGGAGGCCCCGGCCCGGTCCGGTCCGCGTTCCCGCGTCAGCCGCGCCTGCGCATCATCGCGACGCCCATGGCCGCGAGGCCGAGGCACACCGCGAGGGCGCCGGTGACGACGTTCGTCCAGATCGTGCGCGTCGTCGCCTGGTCCCCGGCGATCACCCACGGGGCGACGATCGTCCAGACGCCGATCACCGGAACCACCCAGGCCATGCCGTGGGTCCGCGCGAAGTTGGCGGCGAAGCCGGCGGCGAGCAGCGCCAGCGCGATCCCGATGACGAGGTTGTTGACCGCCAGGTTCGTGAAGCCCGAGAACCCGACGATCCACGGCGACACGGCCAGGAACAGGCCGGTGAGGACGATCAGTCCGTCCGTCCCCTGAGCGGCGGGCGTGGCGGACGCGGCCTCGTACCGGGCGCGCATCTCGACGATGTCGGGATGGTGCTCGATGCCGCTCGTCGACCGAGTGGTCATGGTCCCTCTCCTTTCCGCTCGTAAGGGTCGCGGGATCTCTGTTACCGCCCTGCCGGTCGGCACTCCCCCACAAAGGGGAAGATTCACCCATTTCTTGACATATGACCTTCGCGGGGCCGTCAGCCGGCCGCCGCCCCGACCAGCGGGCGCAGGGTCGTCCAGGCCCAGGCGGCGAGCGTCGTCGGGGTCGTGGTGACCACGTCGCGCGGCTGCTCGGGGACGAGGTCCCGGGTGCCGGCGGCCATCCCGACGATCCCCTCGACGGCCGTCGGGTGCAGGCCCGCCGCCCCGAGCGCCGCGCGGACGTCGTCGTCCCGGACCGCCGCGGTCCGCACGCGGCGGCCGAGCACCTCGGTCAGCACCTCGGCGACCCGCGCGAACGAGAGGTCCTCCGGCCCGTGGACGGCCTGCACCGTCCGGCCCCGCCAGGCGCCGTTGAGCAGCCGCGCGGCGGCGACGTCGCCGATGTCGCGCGGGTCCGCCCACGGCATCGGCGCGTCGGGCGCGAACGCCGTCGTGAGTTCGCCGCGCGCCAGGCCGTCCAGGTCCTGCAGCAGGTTGGTGAAGAAGTAGGCGCAGCGCAGGTGCACGGCGTCGGCGCCGGCGGCGTCCAGCGCCTCCTCGATGCGCGCGAGGCCGTCGATGTGCCCCGCGCCGCGCCGCAGCTCCGCGCCGACGCTGCTGAGCAGCACCACCCGCTCGACGTCGCCCGCGCGGACGGCGTCCACCAGCCCGGACGCCGTCCGCGCGGACGTCTCGACCGGGTCGGGCGACGTGTGCGGGGTGGGGTCCACCCAGAACACCGTGCGCGCCCCGGCGGTCGCCTCCCGGACGAACGCGGCGTCGGTCAGGTCGCCCCGCCGGACGTCGACGCCCTCGCGGGTCGCGCCGTCCAGGCGTCCCGGGTCGCGGACCAGGACCCGCGGCCGGACGCCCGCCTGGAGCAGCAGCCGGACGACGCGCGACCCGACGCGCCCGGTCGGGGTGGTGACGGCGATGTCATCGGTGGTCATCGAGGTTCCTCCTTCGGCTCGGCGCCCACCGTACGGACGAAGGAGGTCAGGTTCTGGCCTCGTTCAGGGACGGAACGCGCGCAGGGTCGCTTCCACGAGCGCGTCCGCGTACTCCGGGGTCAGCGGCCCGGACCGGTACAGCCAGCGCTGCGACAGCGGGGCGTAGAGCATTTCGAGCACGAGATCGAGGTCGGCGTCCGCCGCGAGCTGGCCGGCTTCCTGCCCGCTGCGCAGCCGCGCCTTCTTCGCCTCGTCCACCGGCCCGGCGAGCTTCTCGCGGTACTGCGCGGCGAGCTCCGGATCGTTGATGATCTCGGTGCCGAGCGCGCGGATCGGCGCCTCGAACCCCGGGTCGGCGAACTCGGCGGCGGTCGCGCGCAGGACGGTCTTCAGGTCGGCCTCCAGGTCGCCCGTGTCCGGCAGCGCCATTCCGCCCTCGGCCTCCTCGCTGAGCGCAAGGAACGAGTCGAAGATCACCGCGCCCTTGGACGGCCACCAGCGGTAGATCGTCTGCTTGCCGACGCCCGCGCGCGCGGCGATCGCCTCGATCGAGGTCTTCGCGTACCCGACCTCGGAGATCAGTGCGCGGGTGGCGTCCAGGATCGCCCGCCGCGACTTCTCGCTGCGGCGGCTCCGGTTCGGCGTGGTGTCGCTGGTCATGGGCGCAGGCTAGCACGAGACGAGACGGTTCGTCTTGACGGCTGCCGCGCCCTGTGCGCATACTGGTGGCGCATCGAGACGAACCGTCTCGTCTAACAAGGAGGCTCACCATGACGACCGCCCGAGCATGGTTCATCACCGGCGCGTCCCGCGGCCTCGGCCGCGCGTTCACCGAGGCCGCCCTCGCCGCCGGGGACCGCGTCGCGGCCGCCGCCCGGGACGTCGCGCCCCTCGCCGACCTCGCCGCGCGACACCCCGACCGCCTGCTGCCCGTCGCCCTGGACGTCGCCGACCGCGCCGCCGTGTTCCGTGCGGTCGACGAGGCGAAGGCGGCCCTCGGCGGCCTCGACGTCGTCGTCAACAACGCGGGCGGGATCCTGTACGGGATGGTGGAGGAGGCGACGGAGGAGCAGGTCCGGGCCCACCTCGACGTCAACTTCTTCGGCGCCGTCTGGGTGTCGCAGGCCGTCGTCCCGCACCTGCGCGCCCAGGGCTCCGGCCGCCTCCTCCAGGTCACCTCGATGGGCACGAGCGGCGGCATGGCGTCCGTCGGGTTCTACGGCGCCGGCAAGGCCGCCCTCGACTCGCTCGCCGAAGCCCTCGCCATGGAGGTCGAACGCTTCGGCGTCCACGTCACGGTCGTCCAGATGGGCGGCTACGACACCGGGCTGTTCACGAAGGGCATGACGATGACCGAGCCCGACCCGGCGTACGCGTCACTCCGCGCCGAACTGGAGGAGATGTGGGGCGACGACGCCGGACCCGACCCGAGCACCGCCGCCCCCGTGATCATGCGGCTCGCCGAGCTCCCCGACCCGCCGCGCCGGCTGATCGTCGGCGGCCGGTCGTTCGACCAGGTCCTGGAGCTCGACCGGGCCCGCACCGGGCTGTACCGGGAGTGGGAGGAGCTCAGCCGGCTGGCCCCCGGCTGACGTACTGGCGGCACTCCCCGGTGAACACGGCGGCCAGCTCCGCCCGGACGATCGACGCCGTCAGCTCGGCGGAGACGTCCCGGTCGCGGTAGACCTGCACGGCCAGGCCCTCGGTGACCGCGGTCAGCCGCACCGCCGCCGGCCACGGGTCCAGCCCCGGATCGACCTCCCCGCACTCCTTGCCGTTGCGGACGGCCCGCGCCGCGTCCCGCCGCAGCGCCCGGGCCGTCTCGGCGTCCACGCGGGCCAGCTCGGGGGAATCCAGGGCGCGGCCCGCGAACGCCCGCGCGACCCGGAACTCGGTGCGGCGCGTCTCGTCCAGCGGGACCAGCTCGGTCAGCGCCTCCGCCATGACGTCGGCGATCGGCCGCCGATGCTCGGCGCCGTCCCGCACGTGCCGCTCGATCCGCTCCCGGATCCGCGCGCTGACCTGCATGAAGGCGTGCAGCAGCATCGCGTCCTTGGTGCGGAAGTAGTGCTGGACGAGCCCGACGGAGATGCCCGCCGCGGCGGCCGTGCGGGCGACGGTGACGGCGTCCAGCCCGTGGTCGGAGATCAGCTCGCAGACGGCGAGGCCGATCTGGCGCCTGCGCGCCTCGTGGTCGGCGGTTCTCGGCACTTGATTACCGTACCAGCATACGGTAAAAACCGTATCTCCATACGGTTATCCGAGGAGCCCCATGCGCATCCGCGTCATCGCCGCACTCTCCGCCGTCCTGTGCACACTGGCCGCCCCCGTCCACGCCGAACCCGCCCCGTACGCCGAACTCGACGCCTACGTCCGCGACAACGTGCGGGCCCCCGGCGTCTCCTACGCCGTCGTCGGCCCGGACGGCCCGCTCCACCGGGGCGCGTGGGGCACCGACGGCCGCGGCGACCGCGTCACCCCCGGCACCCCGTTCCTCTGGGGCTCGGTCGCCAAGCCGGTCACCGCGACGGGCGTCATGGCGCTCGTCCAGTCCGGACGCCTCGGCCTGGACGACCCCGTCGCCGAGCACGTCCCCGAGTTCGCGTTCGACGAGCGGGTGACCGTCCGGCACCTCCTCGGGCACACCTCGGGCCTCCCCCCGTCGACGGTGTTCGAGGTCGCCGACTGCCACGCCGCCGACTGCCCGCGCCCCGCCGCCCGCCTCGCCGCCCTCGACGACGCCGACCCCCTCGGCCCGCCCGGCACCGAGTACGCCTACGCGAGCACGAACTACATCGCCCTCGCCGCCGTGGTCGAGTCGGTCACCGGACGTCCGTTCGCCGCGTACATGCGCGAAGCGGTGTTCCGCCCCACCGGCATGGACGGCGCCATAGCCGACACGGAATCCGCACGCCACCTGGCGCCGGGCCACCAGTACCTCTGGGGCATCCCCACGGCAACGGCCGGCGAGTACGACCCGCACGGTGCCGCCTACGGCTACATGGGCGGCGACCTGGACGACCTCGCCGCGTTCGCGTCGTCCCAACTGCGCGACGATTCGATACTCAAGCCCGAATCCCTGCAGCAGATGCGTAAAGAGTCCAAGCCCGGAACCGGCTACGGCCTGGGCTGGCGCGTAGGCGGACTGGACGCGCCCCTCCAGAACGCCATCTGGCACACCGGCGGCACCCCCGGCTACTCCGCGATGCTGTTCCTCCTGCCCGAACGCGACGTCGCGCTCGTCCTCCAGCAGAACCTCTACGGCCTCCTCCAGGACGGCCCCGTCATGCAGGTCGGCTTCGGTGCGGCCCGCATCCTCGCGGGCGGCGAACCGGGCGACACGCCGTCCGCGACCGTCCACCACGCGACCGTGTGGGGCCTCACCGCGCTCGCCCTGGCGCTCCTCCTCGCGACCGCCCGCTCGGTCGCCGTCGCCCGCCGCCCCCGCCCGTCCCGCCGCGCCACCGCCGCCTGGTGCCTCGCCGGACTCGCCCCGTCGCTGCTCCTCGCGGGCGTCGTCACCCTCATCGACCTCCGCCGCCTGTGGGCGTGGGTCCCCGACGCCACGCTCGCCCTGTGCGTCGCCGCGGCCGCGGGCGCCGCGACCGCGCTCCTCCGCACCGTCCGCGCCCTCCGCCCGGACGAGCGCGCCTAGGATGATCGGCGAACCCTGAGGAACCAGGACGGGCGAGGCATATGACCGACCAGCCGCCGGCGGAACTCGACTTCGACAAGCCCACCATCGCCCGCGCCTACGACGCGCTGCTCGGCGGCACGGACAACTTCGCCGCCGACCGGGCCCTCGCCGACCACGCCGTCCAGCACATCCCCGGCCTGCGGGAGTCGGCCGTCGAGAACCGCAGGGTGCTCGTCCGCGGGGTCCGCTACCTCGCGGCCGAGGCCGGCATGGACCAGTTCCTCGACCTCGGCAGCGGCCTCCCCACCATGGAGAACACCCACCAGGTCGCCCAGCGCGAGAACCCGGACGCGCGCGTCGCCTACGTCGACATCGACCCCCTCGTGGCCGTCCAGGGCCGCGCGCTCCTCGCCGAGAACGGCCGCACCACCGTCACGGTCGGCGACGTCCGCGACCCCGCCGCCGTCCTCGCCGACCCCGCGGTGGCCGGCCTCCTCGACTTCTCCCGCCCCGCCGCCGTCATGCTCGTCGGGATGCTGCACTACCTGTCGCCCGACGTCGCCGGCGACGTCGTCGCCGCCTACCGCGACGTCCTCGCCCCCGGCAGCCACCTGTTCATCACGTCCCTCGTCGACACCGGCCTCCCGCACCAGCGGGACCTCGCCCGCATCACCCGCGAGAACCTCGAGGAGGGCTGGGCCCGCACCCCCGCCGAGATCGAGCACCACTTCGGCGACTTCGCCCTCGTCGAACCGGGCGTCACCTACACCGCCCTGTGGCGCCCCGACACCCCCGTCGACCCCGGGAACCTCGCCCCCGGCGAACAGCTCGGCATGGCAGGCATCGCCCGCAAACCCTGACACCTCACCACGGGAACCGCCGCGCCCAGGCAGTGGTGCGGCCCGCGCCCACCGCGGGAACGGCTCCGCACCTCAACGTCTCGAGCACCTCCTCCGACGTCCAGTGGAAACGCTGACGTCGCGACAAGGTCAACAGCTCTTCAGCGCCGCATCCATGACCGGGTCCTCCGCCCGGTGGATCCGCATCCACTCCCCGGCAGGCGGCGGCTTCACCCCGTGGCTCGCGAGGCACGCCAGGAACTCGCTGCCCTCCACCACCGGGATCCGGACGGCCTCGTTCGGCCCGAGCAGCGGAGCGCACGCCTCGACGGCCGGCAGCATGCGCTCGTCGTCGCGCTCGTCCTCCGGCAGCCGGATCCCGCGCTGCTGCAAGCACCCGCGGAACCCTTCCATCGGCACACTGCTCTCCGGCGTCGGCCCCGATGCGACGGGGGGCTGAACCACCTCGCCCGTGCACCCGGCCAGAAGCCCCACGACAAGCCCCAGCCACACCACGCGCATGCCGCAAACCGACCACAGAACCACGGCCACGCAAAGCCCCTGGCCACCAGAGGACAGGGATGGACACGCCCGCACGGGGTAAAGCGCGGCTATGCGGATCGGTGTTCTCGACGTGGGGTCAAACTCCGCGCATCTCAACGTGGTGGATATCGACCCGGGCGACGCCCCCCGGACGGTCGCGACGGTCAAGCACCCGACACGCCTGGCCGAGGCGATCGACCGCGACGGCGCCGTCCCCCCGGAAGCGATCGGACGACTGGTGCGCGCCGTCGCGAGCTCGGTGCACGCCGCCACCGCCCACGACATCGACGAACTCATCGCGTTCGCGACCTCGGCGGTGCGCGACGCGCCCAACCGCGAGCAGATCGTGGCCCGCGTCGCCGCGGCGACCGGCCTGCGCCTCGGCTCCCTCACCGGCACCGACGAGGCCCGCCTCGTGTTCGCCGCGGCCCGCGCCTGGCACGGCTGGTCCGCCGGCCCCCTCCTGGTGGCCGACATCGGGGGCGGATCCCTCGAAATCGCCCACGGCTCCGGCGACACCCCCGAGACGGCGCTCTCCCTCCCCCTCGGCGCGGGACGCCTGACCCGCGAGCACCTGCCGGGCGACCCCCCGTCCCGCAAGCACGTCCGCCGCCTGCAACGCCACGTCCACGACCACCTCCGCGACGCGACCACCGGCCTCCGCCCCGCGAACGCCCTCGCCGTCGGCACGTCCAGGACCTTCACCCAGCTCGCCCGCCTCACCGGCGCCCCCCGCCGCAAGGCGGGCCCGTACGTCAAACGCGAACTGAAGCGCAAGCGCCTCCGAGCCCAGATCCCCGTCCTGGCCGCCACCAGCACCGCCGAACGCGCCGAACTCCCCGGGGTCTCCCGCCCCCGGGCCCGTCAGATCCTCGCGGGCGCGATCACCGCCGAGGCCGTGATGACCGTCCTCGACCTCCCCCGCATCCGGATCTGCCCGTGGGCCGTCCGCGAAGGCATCGTCCTCCACCGCCTCCAAGCCCTGCGCGGCGCCCCCGACCTCGACCTCACGCACCTCACCTGGACGAACCCCCGCGCGCGCCCCCTCCGGATCGTCCCCGCACTCTGACGGGCGCTACTCGAAGTCGTCCGGACTCAGGTCCTCGAGCCGCCCCCCGCGCAACCCCTCGGGCGCGGGCACCGACTCGTCGATCGACCCCGTCGGCTCCTCGACCTCGTCCCGCTCGTCCACCGGCTCCGTCCGCAGCGGGGGGAAGCTCCGGAAACGACACGACGTCCCTCCAAACTCGACGGCGGCCACCATGGTGACCGCCGGGTAGGACAGTCGGGCCTACCGACGCCGCCAAGCCGCAGCGCATACCTC
>NZ_QHJN01000176.1:0-15595 GCF_003947565.1 Actinomadura sp. WAC 06369
GACGCGCCCGGACCCCCCCGTTCGAGGGGGTCCGGGCGCGTCCGTCCCCGGGCAGACTGGCCGTATGGACGACCGACGCGCGCTGCTGGACGGCGCCGAACGCGCACCCGACGCGGCGGCCCTGTTCGGTGCGGTGTCCGCGCGGCTCCGCCGGCTCGTCGGCTTCCAGGCCGCCGCCTGGTCCGCGACCGACCCCGGCACCGGGCTCGTCACCGCGCCGATGCACGTCGAGAACCTCGGCCGCGGCGAGGACTGCTTCGCCTACTGGGAGACCGCGCTGCTGGAGGAGACCGTCCTCCCGTTCCGCGAGCTGGCCCGCGCCGCCGTGCCCGCCGCCGGGCTGCGGGCCGCGACCGGCGACCTGCCCGCCCGCAGCGTCCAGTTCCGCAAGCTCCTCGCCCGGCAGGGCGTCGGGGACGAGCTGCGCGCCGTGCTGCGCGTCGGCGGGCGCCCGTGGGGCGTCGCCAGCCTGTTCCGGGAGAAGGGCCGCGCCCCCTTCACCCCCGCCGAGGTGTCGCTGGTCGCGGGCCTCTCCGCGCCCCTGGCCGCCCGCCTGCGCACCCTCGCCGTCCCCACCGGCGGCGGAGGGGCGGACGGGCCGGGGCCGGGGCTCGTGCTGTTCGATCCGGCCGGGGTGCCGCTGTCGATCAACGACGAGGCCCGGTACCACCTCGCGCGGGTCGCGGCCGGGCCGTCGGTACCGTCCCCGCTCGGGCCGCCGCTGCCGATCTGGCTGGTCGGGACGGCCGCGCAGGCGCGGGCCGTCGCGTCCGGGCACGACCGGGAGGACGCTCGGATCCGGGTCCGCACCCACGACGGGCGGTGGCTCGTCTGCCACGCGACCTGCACCGAGGGCCCGGGCGGCGCGCCCGGCCCCACCGCCGTCGTCGTCCAGCCCGCCGCCGGACCCGACCTCGCGCCGCTGATCGCGGACGCCTACGGGCTGTCGCCGCGCGAGCTGGAGATCACCGAGCTGATCGCGCGGGGACTGCCCACCGGCGACATCGCCGCCGAACTGGTCATCTCCCCGCACACCGTCCGCGACCACGTCAAAGCGATTTTCGGGAAGACGGGGGCGTCGAGCCGCGGCGAGCTGGTCGCGCGGCTGTTCGCCGACCGGCACTGGCCCCGGCGCGCGGCCGTCCAGGGCCGCTGACCAGGGTCGCCGCCCGGCCCGGGGTTTTCTCGGCGCCCGCATGCGGGTACGATCTGACCGCAAGAGGCCCCTTTCGCACTTGCGATTCAGGGGCCTTTCGTCGTGGGAAGGGTGAATCTTCATGCCGGCGATCGTTCTGGTCGGGGCTCAGTGGGGAGACGAAGGGAAGGGCAAGGCCACCGACCTGCTGGGCGGAGACGTCGACTACGTCGTCCGCTACCAGGGCGGCAACAACGCGGGCCACACCGTCGTCATCGGCGACAAGAGCTACGCACTGCACCTGCTGCCCTCGGGGGTGCTGTCCCCCGACGTCGTCCCCGTGATCGGCAACGGCGTCGTGATCGACCCGGCCGTCCTGCTGGAGGAGATCGACGGTCTGCGCGCCCGCGGCGTGAGCTGCGAACGCCTGCTCATCTCCGGCAACGCGCACCTGATCATGCCCCACCACCGGGCCCTCGACAAGGTCACCGAGCGCTACCTCGGCAAGGCCCGCATCGGCACGACCGGCCGCGGCATCGGCCCCGCCTACGCCGACAAGATCAACCGGATGGGCATCCGCGTCCAGGACCTGTTCGACCCGAACATCCTCACGCAGAAGCTCGACCTGGCGCTCCGCGAGAAGAACCAGGTCCTCACGAAGGTGTACAACCGGCGCCGCATCGACACCGGCCCGATCGTCCAGGAGTACGTCGCGTACGGGGAGCGGCTCCGCCCGTTCGTCACCGACACCACGCTCGTCCTGAACAAGGCCCTGGACGACGACAAGGTCGTGCTGCTCGAGGGCGCGCAGGGCACGCTCCTCGACATCGACCACGGCACGTACCCGTTCGTGACGTCGTCGTCCCCGACCGCGGGCGGTGCCTGCGCGGGCTCCGGCGTCGGCCCCACGAAGATCAACCGGGTGATCGGCATCCTCAAGGCGTACACCACCCGCGTCGGCTCGGGCCCGTTCCCCACGGAGCTGCTCGACGAGCAGGGCGAGTACCTCCGCAAGAC
The DNA here is from genome assembly GCF_003947565.1 of Actinomadura sp. WAC 06369. NCBI lineage: Bacteria > Bacillati > Actinomycetota > Actinomycetes > Streptosporangiales > Thermomonosporaceae > Actinomadura > Actinomadura sp. WAC 06369. The sequence continues at coordinate 2,153 of NZ_QHJN01000176.1, forward strand.
CGGCGGGGAGTACGGCGTCACCACCGGCCGCGACCGCCGCTGCGGCTGGTTCGACGCCGTCATCGCCCGCTACGCCACCCGCGTCAACGGCGTCACCGACTACTTCCTCACGAAGCTGGACGTCCTGTCCGGGCTGGACCGCGTCCCCGTCTGCGTCGCGTACGACGTGGACGGCGAGCGGGTCGACGAGCTGCCCACCACGCAGACCGACTTCCACCACGCGAAGCCGATCCTCGAGTACCTGGACGGCTGGCGCGAGGACATCACCGCCGCCCGGACCTTCGAGGACCTCCCGAAGAACGCGCAGGCGTACGTCCGGGCCCTGGAGGAGATGTCGGGCGCCCAGATCTCCGCGATCGGCGTCGGCCCCGGCCGGGACCAGACACTGCAGCTCCGCCCGCTCGTCTGACTCCCGTCACCGGCCATTGCGGTTCGGCGGGTACGGTTGCTCACCGTGATCCGTACCGCCGAGCTGCACGGCCACCGCGGCGCCCGCGGCCTCCTTCCGGAGAACACCCTTCCCGGTTTCGCGCACGCGCTGGACCTGGGCGTCGACGCCGTCGAACTCGATGTGGGCCTGTCGGCCGACGGTGTCGTCGTCCTCGGCCACGACCAGGTCCTGTCGCCGGTGACGCTCGCCGACACCGCGCCCGCGCACCCGGGCGACCCGGCGTTCCCCTACGTGGGGAAGGCCGTCCGCGACCTCACCCTCGCGCAGCTCCGCACCCTCGACGCCGGCACCCGCCGGACGGCCGACGCGTTCGCCGTCACGCAGCGGGCGGCCCCGGGGACGCGGATCCCGACGCTCGCCGAGGTCTGCGACCTCGTCGCCCCGTCGGGCGCCGCGCTGGCCGTGGAGCTCAAGACCGACCCGTCCTGGCCGGACGCCGACGTGGCGCGGTTCGTCGCCGCCGTCGCGGACGTCCTGCGCACCGCCGGGCTCGCCGCCCGCAGCCGCCTGCTCGCCTTCGACTGGCGCGTCCTCACCGAGACCCCGCGCGAGTTCGGCCGGGTCGCGCTCATCGAGCGCAAGACGCTCGCCCCCGGCACCCGCTGGCTCGCGGGCCTCCCCTCCCGCGACCCCGTCGCGTCCGCGGCGGCCGCGGGCGCGACCGCCCTGTCCCCCGAGCACGCGATCACCACGCCCGGGCTCGTGGACGACGCCCACGACGCGGGCCTCGCCGTCGCCGTCTGGACGGTGAACGACCCCGAGGACATGGCCCGCTTCGTGAAGTACGGCGCCGACGCCATCGTCACCGACTACCCCGACATGGCCGCCCGCGCCCTGGTCCCGGCCTGATCCCGAGCGGCGCTCGGCCGCCTACTGCTTGGGGTCCAGGGTGAGCTCCCCGTGGCCGAGCGCGTCGCCGCACGCCGTGCAGTGCACCTCGGCGACGAACTCGTGCCCGCAGGTGTGCTCGAACCGGACGGGGTCCTCTTCCTGCCTGACGTGCTCGTGGCCCCACCGCTTCAGGGTCAGCAGCACGGGTGAGAGGGCGCGGCCCTTGTCGGTGAGGCGGTACTCGTAGCGGACCGGCCGCTCGCTGTACTGCTCGCGGGCGAGCACGCCGTGCTCGACCAGCTTCTTGAGCCGTGTGGTGAGGATGTCGCGGGGCGCGCCGGTGTTGCGGGCGATCTCGGTGAACCTCCGCTGGGCGTAGAAGAGCTCGCGCACCACGAGCAGACTCCAGCGGTCCCCGACGACTTCGAGGGCGTCGGCGATCGTGCAGTCCCTGGGCGTTTCCTCCGCGGGTGCTGTCGGCATGCTCACATTCTCGCGGCAGTGAGTTGTGAATCCAAACCGACTACTGCACACTGACGTCAGTTTGATTTACCAACCTACCCCCCGGAGGTTGCCATGCCCGCTGCCGTGATCACCGATGCGGTCCGCACCCCCTTGGCGAAGGGCAAGCCAGGCGCCGCCCACGCCGACGTCCATCCGGTCGACCGCCGCGCCGAAGTCCTGAGCATCGACGACATCGACGCCTTCGAGGCCAGCGGGCTCGCCGACGCCGCCACCATCGAGAGGCTGGACCGCCGGTGAGCACCCGCGCGCCCGCGTCGAGCAGCGCCCCCGCGCCGGCGGCCGAGGTCCCGGAGCACGCGGCCACCTGGACCATCGTGCTGCTGTGCACGGCGGCGTTCATGACGATGCTCGACCTGTTCATCGTGAACGTCGCCCTCGGGTCGATCGGCGAGACCTACTCCGGTTCCTCCCTGGCGGGGCTCAGCTGGATCCTCAACGCCTACACCGTCGTCTACGCGGCCTGCCTGATCCCGGCCGGGAGCCTCGCGGACAGGTACGGCCGCAAGCAGGGATTCCTCGTCGGCCTCGGACTGTTCACGATCGCGAGCGTCGGTTGCGCCGCCGCGCCCACGCTGGAGTTCCTCATCGCCTTCCGGGTCGCCCAGGCCGTCGGCGCCGCGGTGCTGACCCCGGCCAGCCTGGGGTTGATCCTCAGCGTCCTGCCCGAGGCGCGCCGCGCCGGCGGCGTGAAGATCTGGGCCACGAGCTCCTCCTTCGCGGGTGCGGCCGGCCCGGTCATCGGCGGGCTCCTGGCCCAGAGCTCGTGGCGCTGGGCGTTCCTGCTCAACCTCCCCATCGGCCTGGTCGCGTTCGTGATGGCCGCACGCCTCCTCCCGAAAAGCCCGCCGGCCGCACGCACGCGGATCCCCGACCCGGTCGGGGCGCTGGCCATCGCCGCCGCGGTGGGCGCCCTGTCACTGGGCTTGGTCAAGGCCGAAGACCGGGGCTGGCTCGCCCCCGGAACGCTCCTCGCCGCCGTGATCACCGTGCTGGCCGTGCTGGTGCTGCTCCACCGCATGCGCACCCATCCGGAGCCGGTCATGCCCCCGCGGCTGTTCCGCGTGCCCAGCTTCACCATCGCCAACGTCGCGACCCTCCTTTTCACCGGCGCCTTCAGCGCCGTCTTCCTCGGCGTCTCGCTCTGGCTGGAGACCGCGGCCGGCTACGACCCGCTGCAGGCCGGACTGGCGCTGCTGCCCGGTCCGCTGGCCGTGCCGCTCTTCGCGGCCCTCACCCAGCGCTGGGCGAGGGACGTGCCGGCGAGGTTCGTCATCGCGGTCGGACTGGCGGTCTTCGCCGCGGGGTCGCTGCTCCTGGCCGTCCAGGGCGCGACCCACTACGCGACCGACGTCCTCCCCGGCTGGATCGTCATCGGCGTCGGTATCGGCATCGCGATGCCCACCCTCCTCGGCACCGCCACCGCCGACCTCGCCCCGGCCCAGGCCGCCACGGGCAGCGCCATCGTCAACACCGCCCGCCAGACCGGCTACGCCCTCGGGGTCGCCGGCCTCGTGGCGATCCTCGGCACCCGCACCACCGCGGACGTCCACACCGCGGGCGCCCGCGACACCTTCGAGAACGGCTGGCTCTTCGTCACGGCGCTCGTCCTGCTCAGCGCCGCGATCGCCCTCCTCATCCGCCCACGTCCCACCCCCCGAACCCCGGCGACCAGCAACAACGAATAGCTACGCAGGACCCGGGTCAAGGCGAAGACGTCCGTCTTCACCACCCCGCAGGCACCCGAGTTCCGCCGACCGGGCGCGGCCGTCCCACCAGGAGGGCCGCGCCCACTTCGTACCGGGGCGGGAACACGCGGGAGGCGACGTGCCACGCGAGGAAGGTGCCGATGCCCGCGCCGCCGTCGAACTCCACCGCCGGGCTCGCAGCCTGTGAGCGCGTGGTGCTCCGTTGGGTCGGGGGGCGTGGGCCCGGCCATGGGGCGTCACGAGGAGCGGTCTCCGGTGGGGGCGCACAGGGCCCGGTCGATGAGGCGGGCGGCGGCGGCGTCCTTCGTGGTCTCGGTGTGTTCGTCGAGGGTCTCGGTGGAGATGGCCACGACGACGCTGCGGCGGCCGTCGGGGGCGACTCCGAGGCGGTTGGAGACGCCGAGCGAGTCGCCGCCGTGGTGCCAGTAGCCGCCGCCGCAGGTCAGCGGGCTCCATTCGAGGCCGAGCCCGTACCGGCCCCCGGACGTCCCGGCGCCGCCCGGTTCCCGCATCGGGACGGTCTCCTTCATCTCGGCCATCTGCGCCGGGGGCAGCAGGTCGCCGCGCATGAGGGCGCGGAAGAACCGGCCGACCTCGCCGGTGGTGGCGACCAGGCCGCCGTCGGCGTACGCGTCGGCGGTGAGCGTCACGTCGTACAGCCGGTCGTCGTCGAGGAAGCGCTGGTAGGCCGTCGCGTGCGGGCCGGGGAAGCGCCGCGGGTCCGGCGGGACGGCGGTGCGGCGCAGGCCCAGCGGCCCGGTGATCCGGGTGCGCACCTCCTCCTTCCAGTCGCGCCCGGTCGCCCTCTCGATGATCATTCCGGCGAGGATGTAGTTGGTGTTGGAGTACGACCAGCGCTGCTCGTCCGGCCCCTCGGGGACCCAGTGGGGGCGGTGCCCCATGGCCATCGCCACGAGTTCCTCGGGGCGGTGGGTCCGGAACCGCTCCCGGACGAAGCCCCGGTACCCCTCGGTGACCGCGGCCTTGTACATCGGCTGGTCGAGGATGTAGTCGTGGAGGCCGCTGTTGTGTCTCAGCAACTGCCGGACCGTGATCTTGCGCCCGTCGTTGCCGTTGCCGGCGACCACGCCGGGCAGCCACCGCTCCACGGTGTCGTCGAGGCCGATCCGGCCCTCGGCGACCAGTTGCAGGACCACCACGGCGACGTAGGTCTTGGTGGTGCTGCCGATCCGGTAGTGCGCGTTGCGCGGCACCGGACGTCCGGTGGCGAGGTCGGCGACGCCCGAGCGGGCGGTCAGCGTGCGCCGCCCGGCGGTCGCCTCGGCCCAGGTGCCGGTCACCCCGGTTCTCCGCAGCGCGTCGAGATCGCGCTGGAGGGCGGAGCCCTCCGCCGTCCGGGCGCCGGCGGGTGCCGCCGCCAGGGCCAGGGCGGCGGCCGCTGCCGCCGCCACCGCCGTCGTCCGCGTGTAGACGTTCCGCGCTCTCATCGGTCCTCCCCGTTCCGTCACCTGAGATAACGCTAAGTGAGCGAAGGGCGCGAAACATCAGGGCCAGACCGACTCTTCGCGGTAGGGCGGGCCATACCTCGAACCTCCGGTCGGCCGCAGGGCCGGAGGGCCGCGCGGCCGACCGGACGGCGCTCACTCCGGGCGTTCGTCCGTCCATTCGGCCACGGTGAAGAGCTGGTATCCGGCCAGCTCACCGGGCTTGTGGAACCGATCGGGCATGTTCTCGGCCCGGAGGCTGCGGGGCTTGCCGTCGTCCCCCGGCGGGAGCGTCCGGGACCCCTTCGGCGGCGTGGCCACCACGTCCCGGATCTCCAGCAGGGCGCCCTTCGCCGGGTCGACGATGAACTGCCGTTCGTAGGTGCCGAGCTGCTTCGGCGCGGTGTACAGGCCCAGCGGCATGGTCGTCTCCAGTGGCAGCGAGACCACGGTCCCCTTGCGCCCCATCCGGTCGGCCGCCTCGCCCCCGACCTCGACTCCCGGCAGGTCGGCGAGCATCCGGAACGCCGCCGCACGCACCTTCGGCGGCGCCGGGGCGCTCGACAGCAGCGTCCCCGCCACCTCGCTCAACGCCCGGACGCGCTCCGCGCCCTCCAGGGCCCGGATCGGCTCCTTCCCGGTGTCACCGGACGTGTACGCGTGCCAGTCGCCCTTCAGACCGAGCAGCGTGTTCTTCAGCGCCCCCGCCTCCGTCGGCATGCTCTCGATCTCCTGGACGGACAGGCCGAACGCACCCTCGTAGAGGTCCCATGGGAACAGCTGACGCGACTCCGGCTCCGCCATCCACAGGCCGATCTGCCCGGGCCCTACGGGGTCGGGCACGTCCAGCCACTCGGGGGACCCCGCCGCCCGCCACTTCCGCATGTCCTCGTCCGTCAGCGGACGGTCGGTCTCCTCCTGCCTCCCCGCACGCTCCTTGCCGTCGGGGCCGACCCAGCTGATGAGCCGCTGCCGCGAATCGACCTTGTAGTGGTTCTCCGCCGTCTTCCCGACCGTGTAGACGTCGCCCAGCACCCATTCGGCGTGCCAGTACTTCCCGGTCGGCGCCTTCTGCGCGTTGTCCGCGGCCACCAGCAGCACGTTCCCCGGCTCCGCGCGGACCTCGCCGCCGCCCCCGCCGTCCGGGACGAGCGCCACGGCCGCCGCGGCCGCCGCACCGGCCGCGACCACGCCCACCAGCGGGAGCGCGAAGCGCGGCCGGCGCCGTTCCGGCTTCGGCGGCGCGGCCCGCCGCGCGGCCCGCCGGTCGGTCCGCCGGTCGGTCCGCCGGTCGGTCCGCCAGTCGATGCGCCCGGCGAGCGCCTCGGGGGACTCCTCCTCGGCGAGCGCCGTCCGCATGCCGCGCAGGGCGTCGATCTCATCCATGGTTCTTCTCCTCCGGGAGGGCTTTGCGGAGCTTCTTGCGGGCCCGGTGGATGCGGGCCTTGACCGTTCCGAGCGGCAGGTCGAGCGCCGCCGCGATCTCCGGGTACGACATCTCGCCCCAGGCCAGCAGCAGCATGGGGCCGCGCTCCTTCACGGTCAGCGACGCGAGCGCCTTCGCCATGGCCGGTCCGAGGGCGGCCGCCGTCGCGCGCTCGCTCGCCCGTTCGGCGACGCCGTCCTCCGCCGGGTCGACGCCGGTGCGGGCGAACGCGCGGTACATCCGCGTCTCCTGCCGGTGGTGCCGCGCGATCAGGTTGCTCGCGATGCCCCACAGCCAGGCGCCGAACTCGGCGCGGCCGTCGAACCGCTCCCGCTGCCGGAACGCGGTCGCGAACGTCTCCGACAGCAGGTCGTCGGCCAGGACGGGCCCGAGCCGCCTGCGGACGTACGCGTGGATCCGGGGCCCGTACCGGCGGAACAGCTCGCCGAACGCCTCGGGATCGTCCAGGGACGCCGCGACGATCCGCGCGTCGTCCCGCCCGTCCCTCGCGGGGCTCACCGTGGCCATGGGCCGGGGTATCCCTTCATGGGGGTCCTCCACGTCTGGGGAGTGCTGACACCCTGCTCTATCCCGACCCGCCCCGACCGGTTGCGCGGACGCGGCGCGCGATTCCGGCCTCCGGGCCCGCCGGCTCTGCGCGCGCCCGCCGGAGGGTTCGGCGGTGTCAGGCGGCGTCGAGGAACGCGGCGATGTCGGCGGCGACCCTCTCGGGGTACTCCCCGTTGATCGCGTGCGAGGCGTCCGGGTAGACCTTCACCGTGCCGCTCCGCAGGGCGCGTTCGGCGACCTCGCGGGACGCGCCGGGGTCGTGCATCACCGACTCGCCGGCGAGGAGCGCCAGGACGGGCGTCCCGATGCGGCGCAGCGCCCGCTCGTCGATGCGGGACGGCTGCGGGAGCCGCAGGGTGTAGCCCTTCATGCCGCGCTCGATCATGTCCGCCACCGGCACGTCCTCCACCGGAGCCCCGCCGGCGGTGTAGGAGTTGAACGAGTCGCGCCAGGACTTCGGCAGCCACGGCACCGAGGCCGGGATGGCGCGGACCGCCGTCCCGATCGGTATGTCGGTGAACGTGTAGACCGGGTCGAGGAGCGTCAGGGTGGCGACCTTCGCCGGTTCGCGCACCGCGAGGTTCGCGGCCGTCCACCCGCCGATCGACATCCCGACCACGTGGAAGGAGTGCTCCGGCAGCCGCTCCAGTACCTGGTGCAGCCAGGCCGCCTGGTCGGCGGCGGAGGTGATGGGCGCGTCCTGGACGCTCCGGCCCGGCTCGCCCAGCAGGTCGAGCGTGTAGACGTCGCCGACCCGGAGCAGGTGCGGCAGGTTGTCGGCCCACACCGGCGACGCCGACGCCCGGCCGGGCAGCAGCACCAGCGGCTCGGCCCGGTCCGCGGTGCCCTCGAACCGGTAGACCCGGACGAACCCGAAGTCGGTGGGCACGTCCAGCGTCGCGGCCGGCCGCGGCATGGCGGCCATCGCCCGGTCGTAGGCGGCCAGGAACTCCGCGCGCGCCTCGGCGCCGTTCCAGTGGCCCACCGGGGACGGCGCGCGCAGGGCGAACGCGAGGACCACGACGCCGGCCGCGACGGCCCCGGCCGCGATCTTCAGCCGGCGGCGGCGCCTCCCGGTCCGCCGTGCCGGCGCCGCTTCCTCCCCGGCGGCCTGGGGATCCCGCTCGCTCCCGGCCTGCTCGCTCCCGGCCATCGCCCCTCCTTCTGAACAGCGGTCAAATTTCTCACCGTCGTTCAACAGTACTGCGGGATGGGGTAGCGTCCTGCCATGACCGCCAGGGGACCCGCACCCGGGAAGACGGACGAGACGCGCAGCTTCATCGAGCGGGCGCGGCGCGAGCAGCTCATCCGGATCACGATCGACCTGGTGGCGCAGGAGGGGTACGCCGCCGCGTCGCTGACCCGGATCGCGCGGACCGCGGGGATCACCAAGGGGGCGGTGCTGTACCACTTCGCGTCCAGGGACGCGGTCGTGGCGGCGGCGCTCGACCACGTCCTGGACGCGCTCGTGGCCGAGGTCGGCGCGGCCGTCGACGCGGCCCCGGCCGAGCGCGCCCCGGCCGTGTACGTGCGGCGGATGGTGGGGCACCTGGCCGAGCACCGCGACCACGCCCGCATGATCACCGAAGCGATGGCCGCCGCCGGCCCGCCCGCGGGGGAGACGCGCTGGGGACCTCTCGCCGGCCTCCTCGCGGCCGCCCGCGGGGCTCGCGGGCTCGGGCCGGGACCGGACCCCCGGACGCTCGCGATCATCGCGGGCGGCGCGATCGACGGGATCGTCGGGGAGTGGCTGCGCGACGACGGCTACGACACCGCGGCCGCCGCGGACACGCTCGTCGCCGTCCTGGAAGCCGCCCTCTTCCCCCCGGACGGCGGCACCCCCCGCGCGGCGCGGAGCTGATCGCCGGACGGCCGCACCCGGACCGCGCTTGCCGGGGGCAGGGCGTTCTGAGGATGATGATCGGCGACCGGTACGGTGCCCGGTCGTTGGAGGCTTCGATGCTCGCCAGGCGCTTCGGTTACGCGGTCTCCCCCGAACCGGCCGCGGCCACCACTCCCGCGGTACTGGAGCAGCTCCGCCCGCCCATGGAGAGGGCGCGCAGGATGCGCCGCTTCATGGTCGTGCTGGCGGTGGTCGGGACGGCGGTGCTGGCGGTGGTGCTCGCCGTGCAGTTCGAGAGCGCCGCCCTCGTCGCCGTCGCCTGCGTGGTCATGCCCGCGTTCTGCCTCTTCATGTGGGTGATGGAGCGCAACGATCGGCCGGCCATCGGGTCGCTGACGGGCCCGGAGGCGAACGCGCTCGCGCCGGTCCTCGAGCGCGAGCCGTGGCAGGTGTGGCCGTGCCGCGTGGAGCAGGTCGAGGCGCACACGTGGGGCGCGACGGTCCACGTGTTCCTGCTGGACCCGAACGAGAACACGGCGGCGGTGCTGAAGACCCGGCTCCAGCACCACACGTGGATGTCGCTGACCGACGGATACGGGGTGCTGTGGTTCGCGGGCGACCTGCGGTTCGGGGGCGCGCTCGCCGACCCGTCCGATCCGGAGGCCGCGGCCGGCCCGACGGTGTCGTACGCCGCGCCCGTCCCGCGGGACACCGCCGCCCCGCCGGGCGGGAACTCCGTCATCGCGGAGGAGCTGCGGCGGCAGGCGGTCGGATGGGTGTTCGGGCAGCTCTGAACCGGCGGGTCAGAGCCAGCCGTTGCGGCGGAACCCGCGGTAGAGGGACAGGCAGGCGAGGCCGATGACGCCGAGGATCATGAAGTAGCCGTACCGCCAGTCGGTCTCGGGCATGACGTCGAAGTTCATGCCGTAGATGCCCGCGATGGCGGTGGGCACCATGAAGATCGCGCCCCAGGCGGAGATCTTGCGCATGTCCTGGTTGTCGGCGACCGTCACCTGCGTCATGTGCGCCTGCAGGATCGGGTTCAGCAGCTCGTCGTAGGACTCGACCTGCTCGCGGACGCGGGTGAGGTGGTCCTCGACGTCGCGCAGGTACTCCTTGATCTCCGCCGGGACGAACCGGCGGCCGGACAGGCTGCGCAGCGGGCCCGCGAGGGGGCCGACGGCCCGCTTGAGCTGGATGACCTCGCGCTTGAGCCGGTAGATGCGGCGCGACTCGTCCGTCCGCTCGGGCGAGAAGACGGCCTCCTCGACCTCGTCGATGTCCTCCTGGACGGCGTCGGCGACGTTCACGTACCCGTCGACGACGTGGTCGGTGACGGCGTGCAGGACGGCGGCCGGGCCGTGCACGAGCCGGGACGGGTCGCGCTCGAGGCGGGTGCGGACGGGCGCGAGCTCGCCGTGGGTGCCGTGCCGGACGGTCACGACGAAGTCGGGCCCGCAGAAGATCATGATCTCGCCGGTCTCGACGACCTCGGAGCCGTCCTCGCCCGGGACGTAGCCGACGGTCTTCATCACGACGAAGTGGACGTCGTCGTAGCGCTCGTGCTTCGGGCGCTGGTGCGCGTGGATGGCGTCCTCGACGGCGAGCGGGTGCAGCCCGAACACCTCGGCGAGGTCGGCCAGCTCGGTCGCGGACGGTTCGTGCAGCCCGACCCAGACGAAGCCGGCGCTGTCGCCCTCGGGGGTGAGGCGGCCGTCGCGGATGAGGCGGACGGCGTCCCCGACGGTGTCGGTGCAGACGCGGTGGCCGTCGATGTAGGCGGCCCAGTCGATGACGGCGGAGCCCCGGGGCGGGCCCTGCCGCGGCGTGCCCTGGGGGCGGCGCGCCTTGAACAGCGCGCGGGTGGGACGGACTCGCGTCATGGCCATGAGGTGCTCCTAACCGCCGGCCACGCGCGCATCGCGCGCTCGACCCTAGAGGGAGCGCGCGGGGGCGGCCGGACGCCAGAGGGAGGCGGACGGACGGACAGTCATCGGACTGTGAGGGTTCTCCGGCGAACTGCAAGGATCACCAGGACTCATCCCGACCACCTCCTTCCGGACACACCACGACCACGGTCTGTCAAGGCCGATCGCAGCGTACCAGCCGATCGTTAGGACGTCGTGAGGTTCGGGGAAGTTCACCGCACCCCGGTGTGACGGCGGACTCATCGGACGAACCGCCCCGCGGCCGCCGGATCGGTAAGCTCGCGTGACGTGCGAGTACTCGTCCTTGGATCGGGTGGCCGCGAGCATGCGCTCGCCCGCGCCCTGCACCGCGACCCTGCCGTCACCGCCCTCCACTGCGCCCCGGGCAACCCCGGCACGGCGGAGATCGCGGACAACCACCAGCTCGACCCGTCCGATCCCGCGGCGGTGACCGGGCTCGCCGCGCGGCTGCGCGCCGAACTGGTGGTGATCGGGCCCGAGGCGCCGCTGGTCGCGGGCGTCGGGGACGCGCTGCGCGCGGCGGGCGTCCCGTGCTTCGGCCCGGACCGGGAGGCGGCCCGCATCGAGGGGTCGAAGGCGTTCGCCAAGGAGATCATGGCGGCGGCCGGGGTGCCGACGGCGGACGCGCGCGTCTGCTCGTCCCGCGCGGAGGCGGAGGAGGCCCTCGACGCGTTCGGCCCGCCCTACGTGGTGAAGGACGACGGGCTCGCGGCGGGCAAGGGCGTCGTGGTGACCGAGGACCGCGACGTGGCGCTGGCGCACGCGGAGGCGTGCGACCGGGTCGTGATCGAGGAGTTCCTGGACGGCCCGGAGGTGTCGCTGTTCGCGCTGTGCGACGGCCGGCACGCCGTGCCCCTGCTGCCCGCGCAGGACTTCAAGCGCGCCCTCGACGGCGACGCGGGCCCGAACACCGGCGGCATGGGCGCCTACACGCCGCTGCCGTGGGCGCCGGAGGGCCTGGTCGACGAGGTCATGGCCACGGTCGTGCAGCCGACGCTGGACGAGCTGCGCCGCCGCGAGACCCCGTACGTCGGCACCCTGTACGCGGGCCTCGCGCTGACGTCGAAGGGCGTCCGCGTGGTCGAGTTCAACGCGCGGTTCGGCGACCCCGAGACGCAGGTCGTCCTGGACCGGCTCGCCACCCCCGTCGCGACGCTCCTGCAGGCGTGCGCGATCGGCGGCCTCGCCCCCGACGCCCGGCCCGAGTGGCACCCGGGCGCCGCCGTCACGGTCGTCGTGGCGGCCGAGGACTACCCGGCGTCGCCGGTGAAGGGCGACACGATCACGGGCCTGGCGGAGGCGGACGCCGTGGACGGCGCGTACGTCCTGCACGCGGGCACGAGCCTGGACTTCGACTCCGGACGGCTCGTCGCGAGCGGCGGCCGCGTGCTGAGCGTCGTCGGCACGGGCGCGGACCTCGCGGCGGCCCGCGCGGCGGCGTACGAGGCGGTCGGGAAGATCGGCCTGCGCGGCTCGCACCACCGGACCGATATCGCCCGCGCGGCCGCCGAAGCCGTGTCATGATTACATGATTACACGGACATAACCCCCAAAGGCTGGCTCATGACCTCCTCCCCCACCCCCACGGACGAGGAGGAGGTCTACGGCGTCACGACGCTGGAGCTCTTCTTCGACCTCGTGTTCGTCTTCACGCTGATCCGGCTGACCGACGTCCTGATCGGCGAGTTCACCCCGCTCGGCGTCTTCCAGATCGTCCTGATGTTCGGCGTCCTCTGGTGGATGTACGGCGGGTACGCCTGGCTGACGAACATGACCGCGCCGAGGACCACGCCCCACCGGCTGCTGATCCTCGCGGGCATGGGCGGGTTCTTCATGGTCGCCATCGGGACCCCGACCGCGTTCACCGGCGGCGGCGGGCTCGTCTGGGGCCTCGGCTACCTGCTGCTCGTCCTCGCGCACGTCGTCCTGTACGCCCGCGGCAACCCGAACATCCTGCGCGTCCTCCCCGCGAACCTGCTGGCCGCCGTGCTGATCATCGTCGCCGGCCTGCTCGACGGCGGCCCCGTCGTGTACGCGCTGTGGACGCTCGCGCTGGTCGTGCCGATCGTCCAGCCGTACATCGTCCCGGCGGGCGGCCTGTTCAGCATCCGCCCCGAGCACATCGTCGAGCGGCACGGCCTGCTCGTCATGATCACCCTCGGCGAGTCGATCATCTCCGTGGGGACGGGCGCCGCGCACGCCGAGCTGGACGCGGGCCTCGTCGTCGCCGCGCTGCTCGGCCTCGCCCTCGCCGCGGCCGTCTGGTGGACGTACTTCACCGGCGACGACGAGCGCGCGGAGGCGTCGCTGGCCGCCGCGGACGACGTCCGCCGCGTCCAGATGACGATGTTCGGCTACTTCTACGCGCACATCCCGCTGATCATCGGCGTCCTCGTGGCGGCGGCCGGGATGAAGAAGGCCGTCGAGCACGCCTGGGAGCACCTCAAGCCCGGGACGGCCCTCGCCATCGCGGGCGGCGTCGCCCTCTACCTCGCGGGCGACGTCCTGTTCCGCCGCGTGATGCGCATCGGCCCGTCCGGCATCCGCCTCGGCGCCGCCGTCGCCGCCCTGGCCACCGTCCCGCTCGGCCTCTGGCTCGCCGCCGCCGAGATCGCCGCCCTCATCCTCGTCCTCGCCGCCGCGGTCCTCCTCGAACGCCGCCACCCCCGCCGCAGCCGGACCGACCACCCCGACCAC
>NZ_QHJN01000177.1:0-15517 GCF_003947565.1 Actinomadura sp. WAC 06369
GTCGGTCGGTCGTTCGTCCGCCACGCGGACGGCGGGCGTCCGCCGGTTCGCGTGGTTTCTGGTGGCGCGGGTGGGGGTCGGGGTGTGGTGGGTTACCTGTCTGGGGCCGGCATCGGGCACCATAAGGCCACGATGGTCAGTGCTCTTCTCGCGCTTCTCGCGGCCTGCGGCGCCTTAGTCGCCACGTGGCTGCTGGTCTCGCGCGCATACAAGGACCGGCTGCTCTACCTGATCGCCTGGTCGTTCACCCAGGTCGGGCTGTCGCTCGCCCTGCTGTCGATGGCCGTGGGCTTCCTGGCGGGGTTCAACGGCCTGTTCTTCCGCGTCGTGGAGATCGGTGCGGCGCTGCTCGCCCCGCTGTGGCTGATGCTCGGGATGATCGAGCTGATCGCCCGGTTCGTCCAGGTGCGGTTCGGGGCCTGGCTGTTCACCATCTCGTACACGGTCGTCGCCCTCGTCATCCTGCTGCTCGACCCGCTCAAGGGCGACCTCGGGAAGTCGCTGCCGAAGCCCGGCGACACCTACGACGCGCTGCCGCTGCTGCTGGTCGACGGGGCGCACGTCGTGTCGACGTTGGGGCTGGTGGCGTGCACCGCGTTCACCGCGTGGATGGCGAGCAAGCGCGACCGGGAGGCGGGCGAGCTGCTGATCCCGGTGGCGCTGGTGGCGCTCGCCGGGGTGCTGGCGCTCTTCGGCAGCCGCGGGTTCCTGCCCGGGCCGCTGGCGGCGATCGCGCTCGGCGGCGCGGCCGGGCTGGTCTGGTACGGCTCGATGCGCACGATCCCCGTCTACGACGACGAGGACGACTTCTACGACGACGACTTCGACGGGGAGTACGTGGACGAGCCCGCGACCGGCTACGAGGAGCCCGCGTACGAGGGTCGGCGGCGGGCCGCCGCCGAGCCCGTTCCGGCGCCGACGCCGCCCGCCGACAACCGCCCGGGCGGCCGCCGCGGCGAGCTGCGGTTCCCCGAGCAGCCGTCGGAGGAGCTGCGGTTCCCGGAGCCGTCCGGGGCGCAGCCGCTTCCGGAGGGCCCGGCGGGGGCGACCGCCGTCGACGGGCTGGACGACTCGACGCTGGCCGCCGCCGCGGCGCTCGCCGCGAACCCGGGCGCGCCCGCGCCGGCCGTCGCGGGCCGTCCCGCCGGCGACCTGTCGGCCGCATGCGGCCAGATCACCGTCTACACGCTGCTGGACGGGCGCGAGAGCGCGTTCGACCGGCTCGCCGCGGAGCTGGTGAAGGCGGCGCGCGCCGCCGAGCCCGACACCGTGGTGTGCGCCGTGCACGAGGTGGTCGGCAGTTCCACGCAGCGGATCCTGTACCAGCTGTTCCGCGACGAGGCCGCGTTCGACGCGCACCGGCGCCAGCCGCACCTGAAGCGGTTCCTGGCGGAGTCGCGGACGCACGTGCTGGCGACGAACGTGATCGAGTTGAAGCTCGGCGCGCACAAGGTGCCGCCGCTGCCCGCGCCCGAACGGCCCCGGAGGTGACGATGGACGGTGCGTCCGGCCGTCCGGGCGGCGACGTCGTCGTGACGCTGCTCGGCAAGCCCGGCTGCCACCTCTGCGACGACGCCCGCGCGGTCATCGAGCGGGTCGCGGCCGACATGGGGGTGCGGGTGGAGGAACGCGACATCACCGCGTCGGAAGAGGACACGCGGCAGTACTGGGAGCAGATTCCGGTCACGCTGATCAACGGCGTTCAGCACGACTTCTGGCGCGTCGACGAGAACCGCCTGCGCACCGCGATCACGGAAGTTCGCGAACGGGGCTGATCCCGTTCGCCCGCGCGGCCCTTCCGGGGCCGCCGATCGCCCTGTGCGGCGGGGCGTCCGGGAATGTCGTCGGTCACACCCTCTCGCCATGTAAGTGATTACTGACGTACCCTGAAAGCTCGGAAATGCCGCAGATAGCAGGCTTTTGGAGCGAGTGCCGGTAAAACGGTCACGGCCGTGAACCGGGGGGTGACTTTGTGCGCGTATTCACAAAGGCTTAACCTGGTTGACAGCCCTGGGGCGGCCGGTCCCGATGCGCGCATCGGGCCGGGAGGCCCGGCCGCGAGCCGGGGTCAGGGGGTCCCGCCCCGTCCCCAGCGTCGAGCCCCGAAGAGCAGGCCGTGACATCTCGACAGAACCGCGACCGCGCCGAGCGCGGCATCCCCGAAGCGACCGTGGCGCGCCTGCCCGTCTACCTGCGCGCGCTCACCGGACTGCAGGAGCGCGGCGTGGCGACCGTGTCGTCCGAGGAACTCGCCGCCGCCGCCGGGGTGAACTCGGCGAAACTGCGCAAGGACCTGTCGCACCTCGGCTCCTACGGGACGCGCGGCGTCGGGTACGAGGTCGAGTACCTGGTCTACCAGATCTCCCGTGAGCTAGGACTCACCCAGGACTGGGTGGTCGCCATCATCGGTGTCGGTAACCTGGGCCGGGCACTGGCCGGCTACGGCGGATTCGCGTCCCGCGGCTTCCGGGTGGCGGGCCTGCTCGACGCGGACGAGTCCATCGTCGGCCAGGAGATCTACGGCAAGACCGTGGAGCACATCGACCGGCTGGAGGACGTCATCGCGGACCACGGCGTCTCCATCGCCGTGATCGCGACCCCCGCGGCCGCCGCCCAGGGCGTGTGCGACCGCGTCGTGGCCGCGGGCGTGACGAGCGTCCTGAATTTCGCGCCGGTCGTGCTGACCGTCCCCGACGAGGTCGACGTGCGCAAGGTCGACCTGTCCATAGAACTGCAGATTCTCGCGTTCCACGAGCAGCGCAAGGCGGGCGGGCCGGACGGCCTCGGCCCGCTCGACGCCGACGAGACGCCCCCCGGCACGACGCAGTACGTCGAGGCGGTGGACGCTTGAACGGTGTGACCGAGGTAACAGGACGAGCAGACGGGCGCCGGTTGTTGAACGTTGCGCGGGACGTTCGGCGCGGCGGGCCGTCAGGGGGGCGCGGCTCCGTCGGGAGCGGTGCGGAGCGAGTAGGGCGAACAGCGGAGTTCACATGAGTGTGTTGGTGGTGGGGCTGAGTCACCGGAGCGCCCCCGTGGCGCTGCTCGAACGGGCGGCGGTGACCGGAGACGACCTGGCCAAGCTGCTGCACGCGGTGCACGAGTCCGCGAACGTCGCCGAGGCGGCGATCGTGTCGACCTGCAACCGGGTCGAGGTGTACGCGGTCGTGGACAAGTTCCACGGCGGCGTCTCCGCGATCTCCGAGCTGATGGCGCTGCACTCCGGCGTCCCCCTGGAGGACCTGTCCCGGCACCTGTACGTCCACTACGAGGAGCGGGCCGTCCAGCACGCGTTCGCGGTGGCGTGCGGGCTGGAGTCCATGGTCGTCGGCGAGGGGCAGATCCTCGGGCAGCTGCGGCAGGCGTTCCGGCTCGCGCAGGACGAGGGGACGCTCGGCCGCGACCTCCACGACGTCCTGCAGCAGGCGCTGCGCGTCGGCAAGCGCGCCCACCACGAGACCGGCATCGACCAGGCGGGCGCGTCGCTGGTCAGCGTCGGCCTCGACGTCGCCGTCCGGCACCTCGGCCCGCTGGACGGGGTCCGCGCGCTCGTCGTCGGCGCCGGGTCGATGAGCTCGCTGGCCGCCGCGACGCTGAGCCGCGCCGGGGCCCGCGAGGTCGTGATCGCCAACCGGACGCGCGCGAACGCCGTCCGGCTCGCCGCGTCGCTCGACGTGCCCGCCCGCGCCGTCGACCTCACCGACCTCGACGCCGCGCTCGCGGACGCCGACCTGATCGTGTCCTGCACCGGCGCGACCGGCCTGGTCCTGACCGCCGGGCGGCTCGCCGCGGCCGGCGCGGGCGCCGACGGCCGCGCCCGCTTCCTGCTCGACCTCGCCCTCCCGCACGACATCGACCGGGCCGTCCGCGACCTGCCGGGCGTCGCGCTCGCCGGGCTGGACGACCTGAGCACCGCCGAGGAGGCCGCGCACGCCGTCGGGCCCCGCGCCGTCGAGGCCGTCCGCCGGATCGTGCACGACGAGGTCGCCGCGTACCTGTCGGCCGCCCGCGCCGCCGCCGTCGCGCCGACCGTCGTCGCGCTGCGCGCCAAGGCCGCGGGCGTCGTCGACGCCGAGCTGGCCCGGCTCACCGGACGCCTCCCCGACCTGGACGACCGCGACCGCAAGGAGATCGCGCAGACCGTGCGGCGCGTCGTCGACAAGCTGCTGCACGCGCCGACCGTCCGGGTCAAGGAGCTCGCGGCCGCCCCCGGCGGCGACTCCTACGCCGACGCGCTCCGCGAGCTGTTCGACCTGGACCCGAAGGCGCCCGAGGCCGTCGCCCGCGCCGACATCGGGGAGGGCGGCGCCGGGGACGGCGAAGCGCGCCCCGGTCCGGCCGCGGGGAGCGGCGCTCCCCCCTGGAGCGGGTCCGCGCGTACGGTGGAGGAGACGGGGGCCGCGGCGGCGGCGCCCGCACCGGCGGCGACGGCGGCGGACTGCGCCGAGGCCGACTGCGTCAGCACCACCACCGTGGAGGACGTCGCCGCGCGTGCGGCGAGCGTCCGCGCGGTGAGCGCGCGCGACGCGGCGCCCCGGAACGGAGACGAATCGTGAGCGGAGTGAGGCATTGACTACGGCAGGCACCGGGACGGAATCGGGCGCGGGGCGCCCGCTGCGGCTCGGCACCCGCAAGAGCTTGATGGCCATGACGCAGTCCCAGGGCGTCGCCGACGCATTGACGCAGCGTACGGGGCATGCCGTGGAGCTCGTCGGGGTAACCACGCATGGTGATGTCTCCAAGGCGCTGCTCGCCCAGATCGGGGGCACGGGGGTCTTCGTCAACGAACTGCGCGACAATCTGCTGTCCGGCGAGGTGGACTTCGCGGTGCACTCGCTGAAGGACCTGCCGACGACCGCGACGCCCGGGATCGCGCTGGCCGCGACGCCCGCCCGCGACGACGCCCGCGACGCGCTGTGCGGCCCCGCGAAGCTCGCCGACCTGCCGCACGGCGCCCGCGTCGGCACCGGCTCGCCGCGCCGCGTCGCGCAGCTGCGCGCGCTGCGCCCCGACCTCGAGGTCGTCCCGATCCGCGGCAACGCGCCCACCCGGCTCGGCAAGGTGACCGACGGCGAGCTGGACGCGGTCGTCCTCGCGCACGCCGGGCTGCGCCGCATCGGGCGGCTCGACGCGGTCGCCGAGGTGTTCGACCCGGACCAGATGCTGCCCGCCCCCGGGCAGGGGTCGCTGGCGCTGGAGTGCCGCGCCGACCGGACCGACCTCATCGAGCTGCTCGGCGCGCTCGACGACCGGGCGACCCGGGCGGCCGTCACCGCCGAGCGGACGGTGCTGGCCGTCCTGGAGGGCGGGTGCTCGGCGCCCGTGGGAACATACGCTGCCGAAGTTGATGAATCGCTGCATCTGACCGCGACCGTCGCCGCCTACGACGGGAGCCGCCAGATTCGGATGTCCGCAAGCGGCCACCCGGATGCGGCCGAGCAGATCGGACGCGACCTCGCGGACCGGCTGCTCGCCCAGGGGGCCGACCAGTTGATGGGGGAGCGAGATTGAGCCCCGCTAGCCAGATCCCCGCCCGCACGGGCCCCGCGCGGACGGGCGCCGGCGTCCCGCCCTCCCGCCGGACCGCCGACCCGGGCACCGTCGCGATCGTCGGCATGGGCCCGGGCGACCCCGGGCTGCTGACCCTGCGCGCCGCGGCGGAGCTGGAGAACGCCGAGACCGTCATCGTCAGCCGGGAGCACTGCCCCGCCGACGTGCTCGCGCACTGCCGTCCCGACGCCGAGATCGTCGACACCGCCGAGGGCGACCCGGTGAAGCTCGCGTCCCGCGCCGCGAAGGCCGGGCGCCGCGTCGTCCGGCTGTTCCAGGGCGACCCGGGGCTCGGCTGCGGGCTCGCCGCCGAGGGCGCCGCGCTCGCGAAGGCCGGGGTGCCGTTCGAGGTCGTCCCGGGGGTGTCCGCGGTGACGGGCGTCCCGGGCTACGCCGGGATCCCGCTGACCGACCCCGACCACCGCGAGGTCCGCGTCGTCGACGCGTCCCGCGGCGGCGTCGACTGGACGGCCTACGCCGACCCGTCGGCGACGCTGGTGATCCTCGGCGCCGAGGGCGCGGTCGCCGACACCTGCAAGGGCCTGGTCGCCGCCGGCCGCTCCGACCGCACCCCCGCGGCGATGACGAGCCTCGGCACCACCACCGAGCAGGAGACCGTCGTGTCGACCCTGCACAAGCTGGCGTCCGACACCAAGGGCATGGAGCACCCCGCGATGATCATCGTGGGGGACGTGGTGAAGTACCGCGACCGGCTGTCCTGGTTCGAGACGAAGCCGCTGTTCGGCTGGCGGGTCCTGGTGCCGCGCACCAAGGAGCAGGCGGCGTCCCTGTCGGACCAGCTCCGCGGGTACGGGGCCGTCCCCGACGAGGTCCCGACGATCTCCGTCGAGCCGCCCCGCACCCCCCAGCAGATGGACCGCGCCGTCAAGGGCCTCGTCACCGGACGGTACGAGTGGGTCGTGTTCACCTCGACCAACGCGGTCAAGGCGATCCGGGAGAAGTTCACCGACTACGGGCTGGACGCCCGCGCGTTCGCCGGCCTGAAGGTCGCGGCCGTCGGCGAGCAGACCGCCGCCGCGCTCGTCGAGTTCGGCGTCGTGCCGGACCTGACGCCCGAGGGGCAGCAGTCCGGGGAGGGCCTGGCCGAGGTGTGGCCGCCCTACGACGAGGACCTCGACCCCATCAACCGGGTGCTGCTGCCGCGCGCCGACATCGCCACCGACACCCTCATCGCCCGGCTCACCGACCTCGGCTGGGAGTGCGAGGACGTCACCGCCTACCGGACGGTCCGGGCCGCGCCGCCGCCCGCGCCGATCCGCGAGGCGATCAAGGGCGGCGGGTTCGACGCCGTGCTGTTCACGTCGTCGTCCACGGTGAAGAACCTCATCGGGATCGCCGGGAAGCCGCACAACGTGACCGTCATCGCGGTGATCGGCCCGCAGACCGCGAAGACCGCCGAGGAGTACGGGCTGCGCGTCGACGTCATGGCGCCCAAGCCGTCCGTTTCCGCCCTCGCGGAGGCGCTCGCCGAGTACGGTGCGAAGCGCCGGGCGACGCAGATCGAGAACGGCGACCCGCTGCGCAAGCCGTCCCAGATGCGCCGGGGCGCCCGCCGCCGCAAGTAGCCTCCACGCGCCCAGGAGAGAAGAGCGATGACCGCACAGTTCCCCGCCGCGCGGCCCCGCCGGCTGCGCCGCACCCCGGCGCTGCGCCGGATGGTGGCCGAGACGCGGCTGAGCCCCGCCGAGCTCGTCCTGCCGATGTTCGTCAAGGAGGGCATCGACGCGCCGCAGCCCGTCGCGTCCATGCCGGGCGTGTACCAGCACACCCGCGACAGCCTGCGCAAGGCGGCGCACGACGCGGTCGAGGCGGGCGTCGGCGGGATCATCCTGTTCGGGATCCCCGCGGTGAAGGACGGCGAGGGCTCGGCCGCCGACGACCCGGCGGGCATCGTGCAGCTCGCGCTGCGCGACCTGGTGTCGGACGTCGGCGACTCGACCGTCGTGATGACGGACCTGTGCCTCGACGAGTACACCGACCACGGGCACTGCGGCGTCCTCACCCAGAGCGGCGAGATCGACAACGACGCGACGCTGCGGCGCTACGCGTCCATCGCGGTGGCGCAGGCGGCGGCCGGGGCGGCCGTCCTCGGCCCGAGCGGCATGATGGACGGCCAGGTCGGCGCGATCCGGGAGGCGCTCGACGGCGCCGGGTACCCGGAGGTCTCGATCATGGGGTACTCGGCGAAGTACTCGTCCGCCTTCTACGGCCCGTTCCGGGACGCGGCCGAGTGCGCGCCGCGGTTCGGCGACCGGTCCACCCACCAGCAGGACCCGGCGAACGCCGACGAGGCCCTCCGCGAGGTGTTCCTCGACCTCGACGAGGGCGCCGACATGGTCATGGTGAAGCCCGCGGGCGCCTACCTGGACGTCATCCGCCGCGTCCGCGACGCCGTCGACGTGCCCGTCGTGGCGTACCAGGTCAGCGGCGAGTACGCGATGATCGAGGCCGCCGCCGAGAAGGGCTGGCTGGACCGGGAGCGGACGATCATGGAGTCGCTGCTGTCGATCCGCCGTGCGGGCGCCGACATCGTGCTCACCTACTGGGCGACCGAGGTGGCGCGCGGCCTCACCGCGTAACGCGTTCGGGCCGATTCCGGGGGTTGGCGTGCCTGGCCCGTGCTCCCCGAGGCATCATCGATACAGGAACTCGCATTGGGGGGCGCTCATGCTGGCGGTGTCGGGGTACAGGCGGAACAGGGCGGCGCGCGAACGGATGCTCACGGCGGCCCTCGGCTACGCCGGCCTCGGCTGGCCCTGCGTACCCGGGGCGCACGCCCCCGTCGGGGGCGACCGCGCCTGCTCCTGCGACCGCGTCGGCTGCCCCGACCCCGCCGCGCATCCCGTGTCCGCCACCTGGGGCCTTCAGGCCAGCGTGGACGCCGAGGTGCTGAAACGCTGGTGGGCCGACCGCCCCCAGGCGGGGATCATCCTGCCGACCGGGCGCGTGTTCGACGTCCTCGACATCCCCGCCGCCGCCGGGCACCGCGCGCTCGCCCGCATCGAGCGCGACGACCTGCCCGTCGGGCCCGTCGCGGCGGTCGGCGCCGAGCGCATGCTGTTCTTCGTCAGCACCCGCGGCGCCCCCGTCGACGAGGACGAATGGTGGTCGTGCCATCTCGACTGCTCCCCGGAGGACGTCGCCGAGACCCCGGGGATGCGCTGGCACTGCCGCGACAGCTACGTCGTCGCGCCGCCGACCGTCCTGCCCTACGGGCGCGAGACCGCGTGGGTCCGGCCGCCCCAGACCTCCCTTCCCGACCCCCTGCGGCTCCTGGAGGTGCTCTCGGACGCCGTGGGCTGAGCCCCCCCGGGGCCCCGACCCGGCCCCCGGCGGTCAGCCCTGGAGCATCGGCACCAGGAAGCGGCGGGCCACCATGGCGAGCTGCTCGTCGTCGTCGAGGTCGATGACCAGGCTCGGGATCGCCAGGAACGACGCGGAGACGCGGACCATCATCTCGGCCACGAGGTCGGTGTCGAGGCCGTCCGGGACGTTGCCGGCGCGCTGCTCGCGGCGGAGCTGCCCGGCGACGAACTGCCGGACGACCGCGAGCGTCTGCCCGCCGTCGCTGACCATGGACGGGACGAGCCAGTCCGGCTCGGCGGTGATCAGCCCGCCGATCAGCGGGTTCCGCTGGATGGCGCGCAGCGAGCTGACGAAGCCCAGCACCACCCGGTCGGCGGCGGTCTCGGCGCGCTGTATGTCGACGAGGAACCGGTCGAAGTAGCGGCGCAGCTCGCGCCGCACCACCTGTTCGACCAGTGCGTCCTTCGTGGCGAACCGCCGGTATACCGTGATCCGCGAGACCCCGGCGCGTTTCGCGACGTCCTCCATGGTGGAGCGCTGGACGCCCATCCGGGAGAACTGCTCGGACGCGGCGTCGAGGACGCGCGCACGGGTCTCGTCGGGATCGTCGACCCGTTCGACGGCGTCGGTGTAGGCGCGTTCGAGCAACGACTCGGGACCTGAGGCCGCCACGACGGCGGAGACCTGCTCAGAGTCCACGTTTCCTCCCAAGAGGGCTGATAGTTCTCTTCTCGCCAGTAATTACACCAAATCGGGTCTTGTTTCGGCTGAAACCGTGTGCTGTTATGGGTCTGCCACCGATGATACACGGATGCAAACCATGTATCAGCGTATCAACGGATGCTCACCCCGAGGAGGACGATGGCATGGACGAACTCAGCAGGCGGAAGATGCTGGCGGCGGGCGGGACGCTGGGCGCGCTGGGCGCGCTGAGCGTCGCCACGCCCGCGCACGCGAGCACACTGTGGACCTGGTCCCCCAAGGGGTCGGTGGCAGGCGCGGGGGCGGGCGCCGACCCCCGGGGCGTGTGGGACGACGTGGTCGACCCGATCGTCGCCGACATCATCGAGAGCGGCCACACGTCGGCCGTCAACCGCGAACTGCGCAAGTGGACCAAGAACGGCCAGACGCTCTCCAGGTCGCTGCCGTCGGAACTGCGCGGCTTCATGGAGCAGGCCAGGCAGCTGCCGTCCTGGGCCGACGAGGGCAAGCTCGACGTCGCGACGAACTTCAACGAGAAGCGCGGGCTCTACCTCGGCGTCACCTACGGCTTCGCCAGCGGGATGATGAGCACGGTCATCCCCCGCGAGGCGCGCGCCGTGTACTACTCCAAGGGCGGTGCGGACATGCGGGACCGCATCACCAAGACCGCCAAGCTCGGCTACGACATCGGCACGTCGAACGCCTACCGGGCCGACGGCGAGATGATCGTCACCTGCGTCAAGACGCGGCTGGCGCACGCGGGCGTCCGCCACCTGCTGCCGCAGTCCCCCCACTGGTCGAAGGTCGCCGACGAGGAGATCCCGATCAGCCAGGCCGACATGATGGTCACCTGGCACAGCCTGCCGACGACCGTCATGCAGAACCTGAAGAAGTGGAAGGTGCCGATCCCGGCGAACGAGTCCGAGGCGTTCCTGCACTCGTGGCAGCTCTGCGCCTACATGCTCGGGATCAAGGAAGAGTACATCCCGAACTCGTGGGCGGAGGCGGACTCGCAGGCCGCGCAGGTCCTGACGCCGATCCTCGCGCCGACGCCCGAGGGCATCAAGCTCGCCGACATGCTCCTCAACCTCGGCACGATCGTCCCGGGCGGCCCCCTCAAGTACATCACCAAGCCCATCCTGGGAGCGCTCACCCGCTACGTGCTCGGCGACGAGATCGCCGGCTGGCTGAAGATCCCGCGGGAGCCGTTCTGGGACGCGGTCTTCGAGACGGCCTGGGAGCCGTTCATCGCCGTCCGCGAGGGCCTGCTGGAGCTCGAGGACGCCCCCGGCGTCCTGCAGCGGGTCTACTGGGCCTTCGACGAGATCCTCCGCCTCGGCGCCCTGCTCGTCCTGTCGGGCGCCGACTTCCCGATCAGCATCCAGATCCCCGACGCCAACAACCCGAACTACCCGGGCGGCTCCTGACCAGGTAGCCGCCCCCCGAACGGCGGGCCCCCGGAATCGCGCCGGATTCCGGGGGCCCGCGGCATGCCTAGCGGGGCGCCTTCACGTCCTTGCCGCCCCAGTCGGCGTACGTCGTCTGCAGCACGGCGTGCTTCGCCTTCGCCTGCCCGGCGCGCAGCCACAGCGCCGCGGGCCGGTTCAGCCGGTCGAGCCGGATCGCGAAGTCGACCGTCGCGGCACCGGTCGTCCGGGTGAGGGACGCGTACAGCGGGCCCACGTTCGGGACCTGCGCGAGCGCCGCCGCGGGCGCCGCGCCCTTGTAGACGTCCCCGTCCTTGCGCAGCTCGGTCGCGGTGCGCAGCAGCGACGTCACGGTCGCGACCGAGCTGCCCCGGCGGACCTGCTCGGTCAGCGCGGCGTACGGGTGGTTCCCCGGCAGCGGCCGCCACTTGCGCGACACCTCGCCGTGGAACCGGTCGCCGACCACGATGGTCTTGCCCGCGCTCTTCGTCTCGCCCGTCCCCCGGACCGTCATCGCGTACGACGGCAGGGCGCCCGGCACCACCGCGAACGTCCCCTTGGCCCGGACGGCGCCCTCGCCGTCCCGCGCGAAGTCGAACTTCGCGCCCGGCGCCTGCGCGGTCGCCTGCTCGATCCGCGCGACGAGCGGCGCCGGGTCCACGCCGCCCTCCGGCAGGACCGGCTGCGGGCTCGTGCTCTGCTGCGCCGGGGTGGGCGGCGCGGCGACCGGCGCGGGGTCCTCGCCGCCGGTCAGCATCGGCACCGCCACCGCCGCCCCCGCGATCACCGCGAGGGTCGCGGCGCCCGCCGCGATCCAGCGCGTCCGCGACCCGCGGCCCGGCCGGTCCGCCCCCGCCGCCACGATCGCGTTGCGGCCCGTCCCGCGGGACGACTTCTTCGGCTCGGGGCGCCGCGCCGCCTCCGCCGCCAGCTCGGTGAGCCGGCCGCGGCCCTGCGCCTCCCAGGACGGCCCGTACGCGGAGATCGCCGCCTCTTCGAGGGCGGTGATGAAGTCCGCGACGGACGCCGGCCGCTCCGCCGCGTCCTTCGCGAGCCCCTTCCGCAGCAGGTCGCGGAGCGGCCCCGGGACCTCCTCCACCGGGATCGGCCCCTCCCGG
This sequence comes from Actinomadura sp. WAC 06369, assembly GCF_003947565.1. Taxonomy (NCBI): domain Bacteria; kingdom Bacillati; phylum Actinomycetota; class Actinomycetes; order Streptosporangiales; family Thermomonosporaceae; genus Actinomadura; species Actinomadura sp. WAC 06369. Next base: position 12,125 of record NZ_QHJN01000177.1, read on the forward strand.
TGCAGCCGCGCCATGTTGCGCCCGGCGAACGGCGGCCGCCCCGTGAGGCACTCGAAGAACACGGCGGTCGCGGCGTATACGTCGGTCGCGACGGTCGCGGGCGCGCCCTCCCACAGCTCGGGCGCCGCGTACGGCGGCGCCGTCTGCGCCTCCGCGCCCGGCGGCGCGAGCGCGAAGTCGCCCACCACCGCGTTGCCCTGCCCGTCCACGAGCACGTCGGACGGACGCACGGCGCCGTGCACGATCTCGCGGTCGTGCGCCGCCGCCAGCCCCAGCAGCATCCCGCCGAGCGTGGACAGCGCCGCGAGCGGCCCCACGGGACCCTGCACCGCCAGGACGCGGCGCAGGCTCACGCCCTCGACGTGCTGCATGACGAGCGCCGCGCCCTCGGCGGCGGTCACGAAGTCATAGACGTCGACGACGTTGGGGTCCTCGACCTGCGTGAGCGTGCGCGCCCGCTCGCCGAACCGCGCCATGAACGACGGGTCGTCGATGAGCCGCCGGTCCAGGTACCTGATCGCGACCCGGGTGCCGGTGGTGTCGTCGACCGCCAGTGCCACCCTGCCGAATGCGCCGCCGCCCAGTTCCCGTTCGTGCGTGAAGCCCGGGACCGTCCAGCCGTCGACCACGTTGAAAGCCACTCCTCGATACGGCTGATCGCCGGTGAAAGGGGAAAGGCGCCGGAACGGGCGCCGATGTCGTCACTTGGTGGAATATAGGCCCGTGCCCGGCGAGGTCAAGGCAAGTCGCCGAACTGCAACTGACAGGATGGAACCGTGACTGGAACCGATCGCTCCCAGCAGTTGTTCGAGCGTGCCGGCGGGGTCGTCCCCGGCGGCGTGAACTCGCCGGTCCGGGCCTTCGGGGCCGTCGGCGGCACGCCCCGCTTCATGGCGTCCGCGCGCGGCCCCTACCTGACCGACGCGGACGGCAACGAGTACGTCGACCTCGTCTGCTCGTGGGGCCCGATGATCCTCGGGCACGCCCACCCCGCGGTCGTCGACGCCGTCCGCGAGGCCGCCGCGCACGGGACGTCCTACGGCGCGCCCACACCCGGCGAGGTGGAGCTCGCCGAGGAGATCACCGCCCGCACCCCGGTGGAGAAGGTGCGGCTGGTGAACTCCGGCACCGAGGCGACCATGTCGGCGATCCGGCTGGCGCGCGGGTTCACGTCCCGCCCGAAGGTCGTGAAGTTCGCGGGCTGCTACCACGGGCACGTCGACTCCCTGCTCGCCGCCGCCGGCTCCGGCGTCGCCACGTTCGGCCTCCCCGACACCCCCGGCGTGACGGGCGCGACGACCGCGGACACGATCGTCCTGCCGTACAACGACGTCGCCGCCGTGGAACTCGCCTTCGACGAGCACGGCCACGACATCGCGTGCGTGATCACCGAGGCCGTGCCCTGCAACATGGGCGTCGTCCCGCCGCTGCCCGACTTCAACGCCCTCCTCAAGCGGCTCTGCGAGCGCCACGGCGCGCTGCTGGTCGTCGACGAGGTGCTCACCGGCTTCCGGGCGTCCCGGTCCGGCTGGTACGGGCTGGAGGGCGTCGCGGGCGACCTCGTGACGTACGGGAAGGTCATGGGCGGCGGGCTGCCCGCCGCCGCGTTCGGCGGCCGCGCCGACATCATGGACCGCCTCGCCCCGGCCGGCCCCGTCTACCAGGCCGGCACCCTCTCCGGGAACCCGCTCGCGACCGCCGCCGGGCTCGCCACCCTCCGCAACGCGACCGACGACGTCTACGCCGCGATCGACGCGAACGCCGCGACCGTCCTGAAGGCCGCGTCCGAGGCCCTCGCGAAGGAAGGCGTCCCGCACCGCCCGCAGAACGCCGGGAACCTCTTCTCGGTCTTCTTCACCGACGAGCCGGTCGGCGACTTCGCCGCCGCCCAGCGCCAGGACTCCGCGGCCTACGCGGCGTTCTTCCACGCGATGCTGGAGCACGGCGTGTACCTGCCGCCGTCCGCGTTCGAGGTCTGGTTCCTGTCCGCCGCGCACGACGACGCGGCGATCTCCCGCGTCCTGGACGCCCTCCCGCACGCCGCCCGCGCCGCCGCCGGCGCCGCCCGCGGCTAGGGGAGCGCCTCCAGGGCCCGTTCGACGTTCTCCGGCCGGGGCGCGCGCAGCGGCGCGCGCACCGCCGGGTCGTCGATGACGCCCAGCTCGGCCAGGCACGCCTTCAGCACGCTCGGCGACGGCTCCGCGAACAGCGCGTCCACCAGCGGCAGCAGCGCGCCGTGCAGCTCCCGCCCCCGCTCGCCGTCCGCCCGCGCCAGCTCCGCGAACGCGCCCGGCGCCAGGCACGCGGACGCCGTCACGCCCCCGGACGCGCCCAGCCGCATCATCGGGTACAGGTAGGCGTCGTCGCCCGCGAGGACGTCCCCGCCCGCGTCCGCCGCGAGCAGCGCGAGCGTGTCGCCGTCGATGCCGCCGGGGCAGTGCTTGACGGCCGCGACGGCGTCCAGCACCCGCAGGAGCGTCTCCGCCGAGAGCCGCTTCCCCGTCCGGTACGGCACGTTGTAGGCGATGACCGGGACGTCCGCGGCCGCCGCGACCGCCGCGAAATGCCCGACGACCCCCTCGTCCGACGGCCGCAGGTAGTACGGGACGACGACGAGCAGCGCGTCCGCGAACACTTCGAGGCTCCGGGCCTCCGCGATCGTCGCCTCGGTGCCCATCGACCCGGCGCCGGCGATGAGCGGCACCCCGTACTCGTCGCACACCGTCCGGCACACCGCCAGCACGGCCGTCCGCTCGTCCGGGGCCAGCAGCGCCGCCTCCCCCGTCGTGCCGAGCGCGACGAGCCCCGCGGCGCCGCCGTCCAGGCACCGCGCGGCGAGCCGCTCCAGCGACCCCTCGTCCACCGCGCCGCCCGCGAACGGCGTCACCAGCGACGGGTACACCCCGCGGAACACGGGGGTCACCCCGTCCCGGTCCGGCGGACGGCGGGGAAGGGCGGGACTATGCTGATCGGCGGGGCGTGGCGCGGACTCATGCGCCGATCATCGGCACCCGACGTGTTTAAGCACAAGCTAGAAGTTCTCGACCCTTCGCTTTAGGGTTGCTTCATGCTCGATCTGGAACGGCTGCGCGCCCTGCACTCCGTGGCGACCTACGGCTCGGTCAGCGCCGCCGCCGACGTCCTGCACGTCACCACCTCCGCCGTCTCCCAGCAGCTCGCCAAGCTCGAACGCGAGACCGGCCAGAAACTCCTCGAGCGCAACGGCCGCGGCGTCCGCCTCACCGACGCCGCCGAACTCCTCGTCGCGCACGCCGAACGCATCCTCTCCCTCGTCGAGCAGGCCCAGGCCGACCTCGAAGCCCACCGCGGCTCCGTCGTCGGCCAGCTCACCCTCGCCGCCTTCCCCACCGCCGCCCGCGGCCTCGTCCCCGA
>NZ_QHJN01000178.1:0-15482 GCF_003947565.1 Actinomadura sp. WAC 06369
GGCCGACGCGACGTTGACCAGGTGGCCGCCCTGCCCCCGCTCGATCATCTGCGCGGCGAACAGCCGGGACCCGTGGAGGACGCCCCACAGGTTCACGTCCAGGATCCGCCGCCAGTCGTCGGCGGTGTGGTCGAGGAACGCCCCGGCCATCCCGATCCCGGCGTTGTTGACCACGACGTCGGGGACGCCGTGGTCGTGCAGGACGGCCTTCGCGAAGTCCTCCATCGCCTGCGCGTCGCCCACGTCCACCCGCACCGCGTGCCCCGCCGGACCGGCCCGTCCGGCCAGCTCGGCGGTGCGCCGCGCCGCCGCGAGGTCCAGGTCGGCGGCGACGATCTCCGCGCCGCGCCCGGCGAACGCCAGCGCGGTGGCGCGCCCGATCCCGCCGCCCGCCCCCGTCACGACGACCAGCGAGCCCTCGAAGGGGCGGCGGTCCCGGGCGACCCGGGCCCGCCGCAGCGACCGCGACCCGGCGGCGGTCAGCGGCCCGCCCGTCGTGCCCGCGGCGTGCTCGGCGATCCAGCGGGCGACCGCGTCCGGGTGGCTGCGCGGCACCCAGTGCCCGGCCCGGACGGTCCGCAGCGACAGGTTCGGGACCCGCTCGGCCAGCCCGCCCACCAGGTGCGGCGACACGAACAGGTCGCGGGTCGGGACGATCACCTGGGTCGGCACGCCGGTGCGGCGGTCCAGCGGCCGGCGCAGCCGCGCCGCCATGTTCGCCCGGTACAGCCCGACCCCGGCGGCGCCGTCGCGCGGCAGCGTCCGGGCCGGGTGCCCGGCGCGGGCGGGAACCCCCTCGCCGGCCTCCAGCGCGCGGGTGAACGCCCGGGAGAATCCGGCCCGCCACAGCGCCTCGGGAAGCAGCGGGGTCTGGAAGAAGTAGATGTACCAGGACCGCACGCCCTGCGCCGCCGCGCGCCGCAGCCCGCGCGGCGTCGGGCGGCCGAGCGACCGGCGCGTCCAGTGGGCGACGTGGTCCAGGCAGGGCCCGGAGATCGAGGTGAAGGACGCGAAGCGGTCCGGCATCGTGCAGACCGCCTCCCAGCCCTGGATCGACCCCCAGTCGTGCCCGACGAGGTGGACGGCCCGGCCGGGCGCGGCGGCGTCCAGCACCGCCCGCATGTCGGCCATCAGGTGCTCGAAGGCGTAGTGCTTCGCGCCGAACGGCCGGGACGACGCGCCCGCGCCGCGCACGTCGTACCGGACGACGTGGAACCGCGCGGCGAGCCGCTCGGCCACCTCGTCCCACACGGCGTGCGTGTCGGGGTAGCCGTGCACGAGCAGCACCGTCGGGTTCGCCCGGTCGCCCTGCTCGTGGACGGCGAGGTCGACCCCGTCCCCGCGCACCCGCCGCCGCTTCACAGCCTCCATCTATGCCGCCTCTCGTCGCGCCCACCGGCGCACATGGGGGAGATCGTCGTCGAGCCAGTAGGCGTCGTCCCCGGTGACGACGAGGATCTCCTCGAACTTCACGCCGACGCCGCGGAACGCGATGTGCGGTTCGACGGCCCACAGGCCCGGCGTCGGGGCGTGCCGGGACGCCGCGCCCCCGTTCCAGAGCGGCGACCGGCCGCGGACCCGCTCGGTGACGAGCTCGCGGCCCATCGTCTGCAGGAAGCGGACGCCGAACGGGAACCCGACGCGCTTGGGCAGAAAGCCGCCGATCACGCCGACCTGGTGGCCGATGACCCGGCCGGGGTACGCGCGGTGCCGGTTGCGGTGGCCCTGCCGCTCGATGAGCGCGTCGACCTCGGCGTAGACGTCGGCGAACGTCCGCCGCTCGCGGACGAGCCGCAGGATCAGCGTCCGGTACTCGGCGAGGTCGGCGTCGACCCGCTCCCAGACGCGGTTCTCCCCGAGGACCCCGCCGTACCCGATGTCGGCGCAGTAGCCGTCCTTGACCGGGGCCATGTCGAGAACGTACGGCATGCCCTCCTCGAGCCGGGCGCCGCTCGGCAGGAACTGCGTGGGGACGCGGAACCCGGTGAAGGCGGACCGGTCGCCGAACCAGGCGAACGGCGTGTGCAGCCAGTCGTCCACGCCGCGCTCGCGGAGCCACCGGCGCATGCGGCGGCACGCCTCGCGCTCGGTCGTCCCGGGTTCGAGGGTGCCGGCCACCGCCTCGGCGCAGGCGTAGGAGAGCCGCTGGACGGCACGGAACCGCTCGAGTTCCGCGGGGTCGTCGATGCGGGCGAGCGCCACATTATTGGACACGATGTTAATTAAGCGCCCGCGGCGGACCCCCGGTCAAGAGGGGCGCGCGTGACGCTCGCCACGCGCGCCCGCCGGTACGCGTCCGCCAGCAGGGGTTCGCCGGGAGGGGTTCGCCGGGAGGGGACCGTCAGTAGGGGTCGTAGCCGGCGGCTCGGGCGGCGGGGGAGTGCATCAGGTACTCCAGCGCCTGCGGCGTGGAGCAGACCTTGGACGGGTGGTGGCCCGGCCGCAGGTAGACGGGGGCCTCGCCGAGCAGCAGCCGGAAGATCCCCGGGACGTGCCCGCGCCGCACCGAGCGCCGGTAGGCCCGGTACACGCGCAGCGGCGTGGTCCTCCGCGTGATCGTCGGGTCCTGCTTGAGCAGGTACAGCGAGCCGCCGATCAGCGCCCAGTACAGGAAGAACAGCGACACCACCCAGGCCGCGACCCGCATCGGGTACCGGCCGCCCACGGCCCGGTAGACGTCGAACACCACCGACCGGTGCTCGACCTCCTCGGCACCGTGCCAGCGCAGCAGGTCCAGCATCGTCGGATCGACGCCGGACTTCTCGAACCGCTCGTTGTCCATGATCCACTGGCCGAGCACGGCGGTGTAGTGCTCGATCGCCGCGACCGCGGCGAGTTCGAACCGCAGCCGCCGGCGCCACGCCCGCGGGTTCTTCTCCTTCAGCGCCGCCATCTGCGCCGGCCGCTCGGCGTTCCCCTTCGCCGCCGCGTCGGTGATCTTGGAGACGTCGATGCCGTTCCGCTCCAGGATCTGGTCGAGGACGCCCTGGTGGGAGCGGGCGTGCACCATCTCCTGCCCGATGAACCCCTTGATCTCCTCGAGCAGCCGCTCATCCTTGATGTACGGCCGCGCGTCCTTGACGCACTGGATGAACCACTTCTCGCCTTCCGGCAGGACGATGTGGAAGGAGTTGATGATGTGGGTGGCGACGGGATCGTCCGGCACCCAGTGCAGCGGGGTCTCCGACCAGTCGAACGTGACGCGCCGAGGCTTGATCGGAGGATGGCGCTCGTCGATCCCGGACGCCGCTCCGTCCGTCAGGGGCCTCGTCATTCCCTCTCCTCTTCGTCGCGGGGCGCGCGCGTCGCGGCGCGAGACGTCGAGTCAACTCGGATCCGCGCGAGCTTTCTTGGGGGCGGGCCAACAAGTTACCCCTGGGTTTTGCGCGGCGGGTGACAACCGGCCAGGTGGCCGGGGCCCGTTACGGACGACCGTTCCGGCGCGTGGTCAGACGGTGACGCGTTCGGCGCCGGTGTAGACGTTCATCGTCTCGCCCCGCAGGAACCCGACGAGCGTCATCCCGGCGTCCTCGGCGAGGTCGGCCGCGAGCGAGGACGGCGCCGACACCGCGGCCAGCACCGGGATCCCGGCGGTCATCGCCTTCTGCGTCAGCTCGAACGACGCGCGCCCGCTGACCATCAGCACCCGCCCGGCGAGCGGCAGCTCCTTGCGCCGCAGCGCCCAGCCGATCACCTTGTCGACGGCGTTGTGCCGCCCGACGTCCTCCCGGACGGCCAGCAGCCCGCCCTCGGCGTCGAACAGCCCGGCGGCGTGCAGCCCGCCCGTCCGGTCGAACACCCGCTGCGCCGCGCGCAGCCGTTCCGGCAGGGCGGCGAGCGTCGCGGCGGTGAGCCGCACCGGGTCCGCGGCGACGTCGTGCGGCCGGTCGGCGCGCAGCGCCTCGATGCTCGCCTTCCCGCAGACCCCGCACGCGCTGGTGGTGGTGAACGCCCGCGTCATCGACGCGTCCGGCTCGGGGACGCCCGGCGCCAGCGCCACGTCCAGGACGTTCTGCTCCTCGGTGTCGGCGCAGTACCGCATGGTCGCCAGGTCGGCCGCGCCGGAGATGATCCCCTCGGCCGCGAGGAACCCGGCGACCAGGTCGAAGTCGTGCCCGGGGGTGCGCATGGTGACGGTGAGCGGCCGGCCCGCGACGCGGATCTCCAGCGGCTCCTCCACGGCGAGCGTGTCGGGCCTGCGGCCGCGCGTCCCGCCGGTGCTCAGCCTCAGTACCGGCCTGCGCACGGTGATCCGCCCCATGACCCGACGGTACCCCGGATCGGCGGTTCCGTGGCGGGGGAGCGGCTCGGCGACGGTCAGTCGGAGTCGGAGTCGGAGACGCCGCGGGGCCGCGGCGCCCGCCAGCCGTGGCGCATCGCCAGCACCCGCAGCCCGAACGCGAGGACGGCGGCGCCCGCGGTGACGCCGTCGCCGTGCAGGCCCGCCGCGTCCGTCGCGGCCACCGCCGCCGCGCCGAGCATGGCGGGCAGCGCGTACAGCTGCCGGTCGTACAGCACGGCGGGGATCTGCCCGCTCAGCAGGTCGCGCAGGGCGCCGCCGCCGACGGCCGTGATCGTCCCGAGCAGCACGGCGTGCAGCGGCGAGAGCCCGAAGGCGAGGGCCTTGACGGTGCCGGTGGTGCAGAACAGCCCGAGGCCGGCGGCGTCGAACAGCATGATGCCGGGCATGAGCCGCCGCACCTGCGGATGCCAGAAGAACACCAGCGCGGCCGCGGCCAGCGGCACCAGCACGTAGCCGAGGCTGGTGAACGCGGCGGGCGGCACCGCGCCGATCATCAGGTCGCGGACGATCCCGCCGCCGAGCCCGGTGATCTCGGCGAGCACCACCAGGCCGACGACGTCGAGCTTCTGCCGGACGGCCGTGAGGGCGCCCGACACCGCGAAGACGAACACGCCGGCCAGGTCCAGCAGCCAGGCGACGTCGGTGAGCCGCTCGGTCACGCCGCCCCGCCGCGCCGGTCGCCGTGCCCGCCGTCGCGCGGATCGCCATGTGCGTCGCCGTGTGCGTCGTCGCGCCGGTCGGGCCGGCCGTGGACGTCGTCCTCGCGGTCGACGTTCCAGTTCGCGACGACCGCGGCGAACGGCGGAATGATCATCGCGGTGACCGCCATCCCGATCGCGGCGGGGACGGAGAAGTGCCGGACGACGGCCCACGCCAGGACGAACAGCGTGAGGCACGTCCCCATCATGGCCGCGTACGCGATCCGGCGCCCTCTCATGCCTTCACGGTACGGCCGGGGCGGGCGCCGGTCCCGCGCGGGGCGGGGGCCGGCGCGCGGTGCGGAGGCCGCGGCGCGGCGCGGGGTGCGGAAGCGGAGGCGTACGGGAATCGAACCCGCCGTCCCGAGATCCTCGGGACCGTCGACTTTGAAGGTCGGGGAGGCCACCAGGCGCTCACACGCCTCCGCCACCGATCATAGGGGCCCGCCGCGGCGGGCGCCGGTCAGGACGCGTACAGCTCGTCGATGGCCGACCCGTACTTGCCGTGGACGACGCGGCGCTTCAGCTTCAGGGTCGGGGTGAGCTCCTCGCTCTCGGCGGTCCACTCGGCGGGCAGCAGCCGCCACTTCTTCACCTGCTGCACGCGGGCGAGCCGCTCGTTGGCGTCGGCGACGGCGCGGCCGATCTCCTCCAGCACGACCGGGTGCTCGGCGAGCGAGGCGAGGTCGGTCCGCTCGATGCCGTGCGCGGCGGCCCAGACGGGGGCGACCTCGCCGTCCAGGGTGACGAGGGCGACGACGTAGGGGCGGCGGTCGCCGTAGGCGAGGGCCTGCCCGACGAGCGGGTGCTCCTTGAGCAGGTTCTCGATCATCGAGGGGGCGATGTTCTCGCCGCCCGCGGTGATGATCAGTTCCTTCTTCCGGTCGACGACGCGGAGGAAGCCGTCCTCGTCGAGGCGCCCGATGTCGCCGGTGTGCACCCAGCCGTCCCCGTCGATGAGGTCGGCGGTGGCCTCCGGCCGGTTGAGGTAGCCGGGGGTGCAGGTCGCGCCGCGCACGAGGATCTCGCCGTCGTCGGCGAGCTTCAGCTCGACGCCGCCGAACGCGCGGCCGACCGTGCCGAGCTTGAAGGAGTCGGCGAGGTTGGCGGTGATCGCGCCGGTCGTCTCGGTCATCCCGTACGCGTCGAAGATCTTCAGGCCGAGGCCGGCGAAGAAGCGGGCGACCTCCTCCGGCAGGGGCGCGGCGGCGCTGGACGCCTGGCCGACCCGGTCGAGGCCGAGCATCGCCTTCATCGGGGTGAGGACGGCCTGGTCGGCCCGCTCGTAGGCGGCGGTGATCTCCGGGGTCAGGGTGTTGCCGAACTCCTGGGCGGTGACGTAGGCGCGCCCGGCGTCGAGGGCGGCGGCGACGGCGGCCTTCTTGGCCTCGTCCTGCTCGGCGGCCAGCACCGCCTGGATCCCCGCCATGATCTTCTCCCAGATCCGCGGGACGCCGAAGAACGAGTGCGGCCGGACCTGCGGGAGGACGGACGTGAGCTTCATCGGGTCCGGGCAGAAGTGGACGTGCGAGCCCAGCCGGATCGGCAGGTAGTAGCTGAGCACCCGGTCGGCGATGTGCGCGAACGGCAGGTAGGACACGCCCGCGGGGTGCTCGGGCAGCACCGAGCTTCCCCGGACCATCGCGGCCTCGTGCAGCACCATCGAGTGGGTGATCAGCACCCCCTTGGGGTTGCCGGTGGTGCCCGAGGTGTAGAGCAGGGTGACGGTGTCCTCGGGCTTGACCGCCCGCCAGCGCCGGTCGATCTCCGCCGGGTTGGCGGCGAGCGACGAGCGCCCGAGCTCGGTGAAGGCGTCCCAGGTCAGGAAGCGGTCGTCGCCGTCCGGGCAGGCGCCGGCGTCCACCACGATGATCTTGCGGAGGTCGGGCAGCCGGTCGAGCGCGGGCAGCCAGCGGTCGAGCTGGTCGCGGCCGTCCAGGACGGCGTACTTCGCGGCGCAGTCCCCGGCCACGAACGCGATCTGCTCGGGGGCGAGTGTCGCGTACACCGTGGTGGGGACGCCGCCGGCGTGGACGGCGCCGAGGTCGGCGAGCACGTGCTCGGACCGGTTCGGCATCATCAGCGCGACGACCTCGCCCGGCCGGAGCCCGAGCGCGGCGAACCCGGCCGCCGTCTCCAGCGCCCGGGCGCGGGTGTCCGCCCAGGTGAGAGTGCGCCAGCCCGCCCCGTCCGGGTCGGAGTAGGCGGGCCGGTCGCCGTGCCGGTCCGCGGTCTCGGCGAGTTCGCCGCAGACGGTCCGGCCCTTGAGGGCGCGGTCGAGTTCCGCGCGCTGCTCCTGGATGCCCATGTCGCCCCTCGTGTCGGTGTCGATGCCGAAGTAAGTGATGACTTGCAGACTCGAATCGCACCATGCCGAACACTGTTCGGGCAAGGGGTTCGGGACTCCTTTCGCAGGTGGCGGCCGTACGTGGTCGCTGGGTGATCGATCCCGTACCGTCCGGTTGTTGATCATTTGCGGTAGTTGTGCATTAAATTTCCCGGTGACCCCCCTGGCCCGCACCGCACGCCTCACCCAGTACGCCCACGGCGCCGGCTGTACCTGCAAGATCCCCCCGGGCGAGCTGGAACGCGTCGTGGCCGGGCTCACCGGCGGGGGCGCCCCGCTGCTGGCCGGCGGCGAGGACGGCGACGACGCCGCGGCGGCGCGGGTCGGGGACGGGCGCGCCGTGCTGTCCACCGCCGACTTCCTGCCCCCGGTCGTCGACGACCCCTACGACTGGGGCCGGATCGCCGCCGCCAACGCGCTGTCCGACGTCTACGCGATGGGCGGCGAGCCGCTGATGGCGCTGAACCTGCTGGCCTGGCCGGGCGACCTGCTGCCCCGCGACCTCGCCCGCGAGGTCCTGCGCGGCGGCCGGGACGCCGCCGCCGCCGCGGGCTGCGCCATCGCCGGCGGCCACAGCATGGACGACCCCGAACCCAAGTACGGCCTCGCCGTCACCGGCCTCGCCGACCCGGACCGGCTGCTGCGCCTGGACGGCGGCCGCGCCGGGGTCCCGCTGACGCTGACGAAGCCGCTCGGCCTCGGCGTCCTCAACGCCCGGCACAAGGCGACCGGCGAGGCGTTCCCGCAGGCCGTCGAGACGATGACCGCGCTCAACGACGACGCCGCGCGGGCCGCCCTGGACGGCGGCGCCCGCTGCGCCACCGACGTCACCGGGTTCGGGCTGCTCGGCCACCTGTTCAAGCTGGCGCGGGCGAGCGGCGTCACCGCCGTCGTCGACGCCGCCGCCGTCCCGTACCTGGACGGCGCCCGCGCCGCCGTCCGCGACGGGTTCGTCCCCGGCGGCACCCGCCGGAACCTGTCGTGGGTGTCGCCGCACACCGACTTCCGCCGGATCGGCGAGGAGGAGCGGCTGCTGCTGGCCGACGCGCAGACGTCCGGCGGCCTGCTGGTGGCGGGCGAGGTCCCCGGCGCGCCGGTGATCGGCGAACTGGTGCCGCGCGGCCGCCGGGCGCTCGTGGTGCGCTAGCCGATCTTTGGGTAGGACCCCCGTCGCGATGATCGGGGGGAGGTCGCATGGCGGGTGCGCCGGTTCGGGGAGAACGCACGTTCTTCGGCCATCCGTGGGGACTGGCCACACTGTTCTTCACCGAGATGTGGGAACGGTTCAGCTTCTACGGGCTCCGGGGGATCCTCGTCCTGTTCCTCATCGCGCCGCCCGCCGAGTCCGGACTCGACATGGCGGAGGGCACGGCGAAGGCGCTCCTCGGCGTCTACATGTCGATGGTGTACTTCGTCGCCCTGCCGGGCGGCTGGATCGCCGACCGCATCCTGGGCGCCCGCCGCGCCGTCCTGTGGGGCTGCGTCGTCATCATGCTCGGGCACGTCTCGATGGCGGTCCCGGGCGGCGCCGGGTTCGTCTACCTCGGCCTCCTGCTGATCATCCTGGGCACCGGGCTGCTCAAGCCCAACATCTCCAGCATGGTCGGCAAGCTCTACGAGGGGCAGACGGACGCGCGCCGCGACGCCGGGTTCTCCATCTTCTACATGGGCATCAACATCGGCTCGCTCGCCCCGTTCCTCGTCGGCTGGCTCGGCGAGAAGGTGAACTGGCACGCCGGGTTCGGCGCCGCGGCCGTCGGCATGGCGATCGGGCTCCTGCAGTACGTGCTCGGCTCGCGGCACCTGCGCGGGGTCGGGGACGTACCGGGCCACCGGCTCACCCCGGACGAGCGCCGCACGCTCGTCCGGTACGTCGCCGGCGGCCTCGCCCTCACGGCCGTCGTCGCGGCGGTCCTCGCGGGGATCGGCGAGCTCACCGTCGACGCCGTCACCGTCGCGCTGACCGTGCTGGCGCTCGTCGTCCCCGCCGTCTACCTCGGCTACCTGCTGCACAGCCACGAGGTCACCGAGGACGAGCGGGTGCGGCTGCGCGCCTACGTGTGGCTGTTCCTCGGCGCCGCCGTCTTCTGGATGATCTACGACCAGGCGCCCGGCCCGCTCAACGTCTTCGCCGACGAGCACGTCGACCTGAACTTCTTCGGCTGGCGGATGCCGACGAGCTGGACGCAGAACATCAACCCCATCCTCATCATCTGCTTCGCCGCCGTGTTCGCGTGGCTGTGGACGACGCGGTTCGGGCGCCGCGTCAGCACCCCGCAGAAGTTCGCGTTCGCGCTGGTCATGGTGGGGCTGTCGTTCGTCGTGATGTCGATGGCGGCGGCCGCCGCCGACGGCGGGCGGGTGAGCATCGCGTGGCTCGTCGCCGTCTACCTGCTCCAGGTGTTCGGGGAGCTGTCGCTGTCGCCGGTCGGCCTGTCGGTCACCACCCGGCTGGCGCCGCACGCCTTCGCCGGCCAGATGATGGGCGTGTGGTTCCTGGCCACCGCCGCGGGCGACGCGGTCGGCGGGCAGGTCGCCCGCCTGGAGGACGCCTGGGGGGACGTGCGGTACTTCCTCACGCTCGGCGCGTTCACGATCGTCGCGGGGGCGGCGATGTTCGCGTTCGTCCGGTCCCTGCGCCGCCTGATGGGCGAGGAGCACGCCCCGCCGACGACGGGGGCCGCATGACCCTCGCCGGGAGCATCGCCGCCATCGTGCTGGGCGCCGCCGTCGGCGCCCTCGGCCGCCTCGTCACGCCCGGCCGGCCGACCATGCCGGCCTGGGCGACGATCGGGGTCGGCGTCGTCGCCGCCTTCGCCGGCACCGGACTGTTCGGCCTGTTCGGCCCCGAGAACGCGGCCTGGGGCGTCCGGCAGGCGGCGGCGCAGGTCGGCACGGCGGTCACCGCCGTGCTCCTGGTCGCCGCCTGCTGGCCCGCCGGCCACGGGCGCTGACGGACGGGCGCCGGGTCAATCGGGCGCCGGATCGGACGGGCGCCGGGTCAGCCGCGCGCCGGGCGCAGCACGGGGCGCAGGCCGTCCAGCACGTCCGGGTCCTCGATCGTGGACGGCACGGCCACCTCGCGGCCGTCGGCGATCCCGCGCATCGCCGCCCGCAGGATCTTCCCCGAGCGGGTCTTCGGCAGCGCCGGGACGACCGTGACCTCCTTGAGCGCCGCGACCGGCCCGACCCGGTCGCGCACCAGCCGCACCAGCTCGGCCGCCAGCTCCGACTCCTCGGCCAGGACGCCGCTCTTCAGCACCACCAGCGCCCGCGGGACCTGCCCCTTGAGGTCGTCCCGCACGCCGATGACCGCGCACTCCGCGACCGCCGGGTGCGCCGCGATGGCCTCCTCCATCGTCCCGGTGGACAGCCGGTGCCCCGCGACGTTGATCACGTCGTCGGTGCGGCCCATCACCCACACGTAGCCGTCCTCGTCGATCCGGCCGCCGTCGCCGGTCAGGTAGTAGCCGGGACGCTTGTCCAGGTACGCCTCGACGAACCGCTCGTCGTCCTGCCACAGCGTCGGCAGCGTCCCCGGCGGCAGCGGCAGCCGGAGCGCGATGTCGCCGTCCTCGCCCGGCGGCAGCGGCGCGCCGTCCGGCCCGAGGATCCGCACGTCGTAGCCGGGCACCGGCACCGACGGCGACCCCGGCTTCACCGGCATCGGCTCCAGCCCGCGCAGGTTCGCCACGATCGGCCACCCGGTCTCGGTCTGCCACCAGTGGTCCACGACGGGACGGTCGAGGATCCGCTCCGCCCAGTGGTAGGTGTCGGGGTCGAGCCGCTCCCCGGCCAGGAACAGGGCGTCGAACGCCGCCAGGTCGCGCCCGGCGAGCAGCGCGCCGTCCGGGTCCTCCTTCTTGATCGCCCGCATCGCGGTGGGCGCGGTGAACAGCACCTTCACCCGGTGCCGCTCGACGACGCGCCAGAAGGCGCCCGCGTCCGGCGTCCCCACCGGCTTGCCCTCGTACAGGACGGTCGTGCAGCCCGTCAGCAGCGGCGCGTACACGATGTAGGAGTGGCCGACGACCCAGCCGACGTCGGACGCCGCCCAGAACACGTCGCCGGGACCGACGCCGAACACGTTCTCCATCGACCAGCGCAGCGCGACCGCGTGCCCGCCGTTGTCGCGCACCACGCCCTTCGGCCGCCCGGTCGTGCCCGACGTGTACAGGATGTAGAGGGGATCGGTGGCGGCGACGGGGACGCACTCGGCGGGCGCCGCGCCCGCGAGCGCCTCGTCCCACGCGACGTCCCGCGGGCGCTGCAGGTCGGCGTGGAGCTGCTCGCGCTGCAGGATCACGCACCGCTCCACCTTGTGGCGGGCGAGGTCGAGGGCCTCGTCGAGCAGCGGCTTGTACGGCACGACCCGGGCGCCCTCGATGCCGCAGGACGCCGACACCACCGCCTTCGGGCGGGCGTCGTCGATCCGGACCGCCAGCTCCCGCGCCGCGAACCCGCCGAACACCACCGAGTGCACCGCGCCCAGCCGGGCGCACGCCAGCATCGCGACCACGGCCTCGGGCACCATCGGCATGTACACGACCACCCGGTCGCCGCGGTCGACGCCCTGGGCGCGCAGCGCCCCCGCGAACCGCGCCGTCAGCTCGGTCAGCTCCCGGTAGGTGTAGGTCCGCTCCGTCCCGGTGACCGGGCTGTCGTAGATCAGCGCGGCCTGGTCGCCGCGGCCCTCCTCGACGTGCCGGTCGAGCGCGTTGTCGCACGTGTTCAGCTCGCCGCCGGTGAACCACCGGTAGAACGGCGGCGCGCCGTCGTCCAGCACCCGGTCCGGCGGGACGAGCCACCGCACGTCCCGCGCCGCCAGCCCCCAGAAGCGGGTCGGATCGGCGATGCTGCGTTCGTACGCGGCGGCGTAGGCGCCCATGTGGTCCTCCCGTGCGGGTCCCCGGCCCCGATCCGCGTATCGGGGCGCACGTCGGTAGGGCCGCATCCCTATAGGGCATGGATCGGGCGCCGTTCGTCAAGGCCCCGCGCCGACCCGTCAGAGCCCGGCGTCGTCCCGCGGATACCGGAGCGCGTTGCCGAGGGCGACGGCCGCGGCCAGCATCGCGCCCGCCCCGACGATCCAGAACGACAGCTCGTAGGCGTCCAGCGCCGGGACGTCCGTGCCGTCGATCACCATCCCGGCCAGGATCGCGGCGGTCACCGCGCCCGCGATGCTCCCGCCGCCCACCCGGACCAGCGAGTTGATGCCGCTGGCGATGCCGCTCTGGTCCATCGGGACGTGCTGCACCGCGAGCGTCCCCAGCGCCGCGTACGCCACCCCGAACCCGAGGCCCTGCACGGCGCTGAAGACCAGCATGTCGAGGCCGCGCTCGTTGGAGAACGCGAGCCAGAAGTAGCTCAGCCCGGCGATCCCCGAGCCCGCCGCGAGCGTGTACGCGGGGCCGATCCGCGCCGTGATCCGCCCCGACTGCGTGGACGACAGCAGCATCGTCGCCGTGCTCGGCAGCATGTACAGGCCGACGTGCAGCACCGTGCCGTCCAGCCCGTACCCGACCGCCGCCGGGTCCGCCTGGACGAACGACGCGATCAGCGTGAACGCGGCGAACATCGAGAACCCGAGCAGCGCGGACGCGACGTTCGCCGACAGCGACCGCGCCCCGACCAGCAGCGACAGCCGCACCAGCGGCTCGCGGACCCGCATCTCCAGGACCGTCCACGCCGCGCACAGCACGGCCGCCGCGCCGAACAGGCCGAGCACGCCCCCGGACGCCCAGCCCCACGCGTTGCCCTGGCTGATACCGAGCAGCAGGCACGTCAGCCACCCCGCGAGCAGCACCGCGCCCGGCACGTCCGGACGGCCGCCCGCGCGGACGCCGACGTCCCGGGCGGTCGCGGCGACCAGGACGAGCGCGACGGCGCCGAGCGCGGCGGCGATCCAGAACACCGGCCGGTGGCTGGCGGTGCGGTCGGCGATCAGCCCGGTCACGATCATGCCGATGCTGCCGCCGACGCCCATCGTCGCGCTGACGACCCCGATCGCCGTGGTGATCCGGTCGCGCGGGAACGTGTCGCGGATCATCCCGATGGCGAGCGGCACCATCACCGACGACACGCCCTGCAGCGACCGTCCCGCGATGAGCGTCCCGAGCGAGCCGGACGCCGCGCACAGCACCGATCCGGCGATCAGCAGCACGAGCGCCAGCAGGATCATCCGCTTCTTGCCGTACATGTCGCCGAACCGCGTCAGCAGCGGCGTCGCGACCGCGCCCGCCAGCAGCGACGCCGTGAACACCCACGTCACCGCCGTGACCGACGCGTCGAAGGTGCCCATGAGCTGCGGCAGCAGCGGGATCACCAGGGTCTGCTGCACCGACACGACCATCCCGGCCCCGGCGAGCGCGACCAGCGTCAGCGTGGTGTGCGCGGGGGCGGCGGGCCGCCGTCGTGCCGCCGCGGCGGCTCTGCTGGGGACGTCGGTGGGCGCGCCGGTCATCGAGGGGACCTCCAGACGCTCCGGGCAGATGCGGGCACCCGGCACTGTAATTATTCAAACTAAGTATTAGCACTGTCCTGAACGGGACGATCGCGCGGCGTCCGGTTTCGACTTCCACATCCGGAAAATCAGGACGGTGATGTTCGTGACGCCGCGGGCCCGCGCGTTCCGGTTTCGCGACGGGCTCGAACGTCCTTAGGGTGGCGTTCCGTGGACCCCGCTTCCGTGGATCTTCGTCTGCACGACCCCCTCCCGCCCGGCCGGACCGAGTGATGCAGGTCCTCGCCACCGCCGGCCACGCCGCGCACGGCAAGTCCTCGCTCGTGCGCGCCCTGACCGGCATGGAGCCGAAGGAGCCCGGCCCGGCGCTGACCGGCACCGCCTGGACGCGGCTGCCGTCCGGCCGCCGCGTCGCGTTCGTCGACGTCCCCGGGGACCCGCGCTCGGTCCCGGCCGTCCTGGCGGGCCTGGCGCCCGCCCCGGCGGTGCTGCTGGCCGTCGCCGCCGACGAGGGCTGGATGCCGCAGTCCCGGGAGCACCTGGAGGCCGCGGTCGCCCTCGGCGTCCGCAGCGGGGTCCTGGCGATCACCCGGGCGGACGTCGCCGACCCCGGCATCGCGCTGCGGCAGGCCCGCGAACGCCTCGCGGGCACGCCCCTCGCCGCCGCCGAAGCCGTCGCGGTCAGCACCGTCACCGGCACCGGGACCGCCGAGCTGGCCGCGGCCCTCGACCGGCTCACGGGCCGCCTCCCCGTCCCCGACCCGGACGCGCCCGTCCGGCTGTGGGTCGACCACGCGTTCACCGCCGGACGGCAGAGCGTCGTCAGCGGCACCCTCGGCGCCGGGACCGTCCGCGTCGACGACGAACTGGTCCTCATGCCCGCGGGCACGCGCGTCCGCGTCCGGACGATCGGCTGCGCGGGGGAGCCCCGCGACGAGGTCGGCGGCGTGTCCCGCGTCGTCCTCACCCTCCGCGACGCGGGCCCCGTCGCGCCCGGCATGGCCCTCGTCGCGCCCGGCCGCTGGTCGCCGACCACCTCCGTGGACGTGCGCACCCGCTTCGGCGAGGCGTCCGGCCGGCTCGCCCGCCGGATGACCCTGCACATCGGCGCCGCGGCCGTCCGCGTCGGGCTGCGCCCCCTCGGCCCCGACACCGCGCGGCTCACCCTCAACGCGCGGCTCGCGCTGCACGTCGGCGACACCGGCGTGCTGCGCGACCCCGACCGCCGCGCCATCGCGGGCGTCAGCGTGCTCGACGTGCGCCCGCCGACCCTGGTGCGGCGCGGCGCCGGCGCCGCCCGCGCCCGCGAGCTGGCGTCCTGGCCCGACCGCCCCGACGGCGCCCTCGTGCTGCGCCGCCACGGCGTCCTGCGCCGCGCCGAGCTCACCGGGATGGGCTGCGCGGTCCCGCCGGACGCGGTGCCCCTGAACGGCGACTGGGTCGCCGACCCCGCCCACTGGGAGACGCTCCGCGACCGCCTCGCCGCCGAGACCGCCCGGCACGCCGCCGAGCGCCCCGGCGCCCCGGGGCTCCCGCTGGAGACCGTCCGCCTCCGGCTCGGGCTGCCCGCCCGCGAGCTGGTCGCCGCCCTCGCCCGCCCGCCGCTGCGCATCGAGGGCGGCGACCAGCTCGCGGGCGGGCAGCCCGAGCCGGAGGCGGACGGTCTCCAGC
>NZ_QHJN01000179.1:0-15479 GCF_003947565.1 Actinomadura sp. WAC 06369
GGCTTCGCGCCCGCGCCGCCGCCGTCCCGCCGGGGACGTCCTCGCCCGCTCCGGCCCCGCCCCGCGCCACCGCCCGGAGGGGCCGGGAGGGCGCTCTCTCACGGATGTCCGTCAGGTTCCGGATGAGCCCCTGACATGCCTTTTCTTGGCCAGTTTCCGTTTTGCCTGGTTAATATCTCCGCACACCCGGCGCCCGCCGACCGGTCACGGCCGGTTCCGGCCACGCTGTCCGCACGCGGACGCCCTGATGAGTGCAGGACCGAGACTCGGACGCTTTAACATTCCATTACTTTTCTGACCCGGGAGCCCAGGATGGTGACGGTGGCCCAGAGTCACGGGACGGGCCGCGGTGCGGGGCGCACGGCGGGCCTGCTCGCCTGCGGGGCGGTCCTGCTGGTCGTCGCCTCGCTCGCCGTGGGCGGCCTGCTGCCCGCCGACGCGCGGATGGTCTGGTGGCACCCGGAGATCCTCGTGGCGCTGTGCTGGACGGCCGTGGCCGCGGTCCTGCTCCAGCACCGGCCCCGCCTGCGGGTCGGCTGGCTGATGATGGGCGCGGGGGTCAGCGCGGCCGTCTACGTGCTGGCGCTGAACCTCGGGCCGTGGCTGGAGCTGCGGGGATGGGCCCTCGCCGGGTTCTTCCTGTGGCTCGGCACCTGGCTGTGGGCGGTCGACACGTTCGTCCTCACGCTGGTGCTGCCGCTGATCTTCCCGGACGGGCGGCTGGTCTCGGCGCGGTTCCGGCCGGTCCTGGCCATGGCGTTGCTGGTCCCGGCCGTCGTCTGCGCGCACCTGACGCTCGATCCGGACGCGCGCCGCTTCCACAACGGGGTGTCGATCTACCCGTTCACGGACATCCCGCCGCCCATCGCCGTGCTGATCCTCGCGACGCTGGCGGGGTCGCTGCTGTCGGTGGGGGTCCGGTTCGCCCGGTCGGCGCCGGACGTGCGGCGGCAGATCGCGTGGGTCGTGTACCCGGGCCTGCTGGCCGAGGCGGTCATCTACGCCGGGGAGAACACGGCGATCGGCGACCCGCTGCGCAACCTGACGATCGTGGCCGTCCCGATCTGCATCGCGATCGCCATCACCCGGTACCGCCTGTACGACATCGACCTCGTGGTCAGCCGGACGCTGGTGTACGCGGGGCTCGCCGTGCTCATCACGGGCGTGTACTTCGCGCTGCTCGGCATGACGAGCGTGCTCGTCGCGGGGCACGGCGCCCTCGCCGGGCTGGTGGGCGCGATCGCGGCGGGCGCGCTGTTCGAGCCGGCGCGGCGGCGCCTCCAGCGGACGGTGGACCGGGTGGTGCACGGCGAGCGCGACCCGTACCGGATCGCCGACCGGCTCAACCGGCGGCTGCAGACCGCCGCCGACCCCGGCGCGGCGCTGGCCGTCGGCGCCGAGGTGGCGCGGGCGGCGCTGCACGCGACGGGCGTGGTCATCGAGGTCCTGGACCGCGACGGCCGGACGATCTCGGCGGAGGACGGCGTGCCCGGCGAGCGCCCGCACCTGATCCCGCTGGTGTGGCACGGGGAGCCGGTCGGGCGGCTGCGGTTCGGCGTCACCCGGATGCCGGACGCCCGCCTGTCCGGCATCCTGGCGCGCAACCTCGCGGAGCTGGCGAACGCGGCGCGGCTGGCCGCCGACGTGCAACGCTCCAAGGAGCGCATCCTGCGGGCGCGGGAGGACGAGCGGCGCCGGCTGCGGCGCGACCTGCACGACGGGCTCGGGCCGACGCTGGCCAGCCTCGCGATGACCGTGGACGCCGCCCGCATCACGCTCAGGACCGACCCGGAGGCCGCGGACGCGCTGCTGGAGGACCTGCGGACGACCATGGGCCGCACGATCGGCGACATCCGCGAGCTCGTGCAGGGCCTGCGGCCGCCCGCGCTGGACGACCTGGGCCTGGCCGAGGCGATCCGCGCACTCGGCGGCGTCGTCGCCTCCGGGGACGGCCCCAAGGTGGACGTGCACGTCGAGGGGAAGGTCGAGTGCCTGCCCGCCGCCGCCGAGGTCGCCGCGTACCGGATCGTCCAGGAGGCCCTCACCAACGTGCACCGGCACGCCCGCGCGCGGTCGGCCGAGGTGCGGCTGTGCCTGAACGGGGATCTGCACGTCACGGTGGACGACGACGGCGTCGGGCTGCCCGAGCGGATGCGGGCGGGGATCGGCATGGCCTCGATGCGCGAGCGCGCGACGGAACTCGGCGGCTCCTGCACCGTCGGGCCGGGCCCGAAGGGCGGCACGCTCGTCCGCGCCCGCCTCCCCGTCAACGGGGTCCAGCCCCTCGACGCGGCCTGATCCCGGCACGCGATCGGCCCCGGTCGTCCGGAGGTCTGCTCGGAGGGGCGCCGCACCCGGTGGGAGGGCCGGTGACCGCCCCCCGCCAAGAAGGTCGCCACCGGCCCTCTGGCACCGCACTGGACCGAGGCTCCCATCTCGGTCCGTACGGGCCATTCACCAGAGGGTGTGCAAGAAAGAAATTACGCCGCAACCGGTCCCGGTGCAGAGGGACAGTTGTCCCGATCGATCCGGGACGAGACGCAGGTGCTCAGCCTTGGACGAGCGCAAGCGCGCGCGCCACGAGGTCCGGCGCGTCGTAAGGGAGCCACTGGACGCGCGGGTCGCGGCGGAACCACGACTCCTGCCTGCGCGCGAACCGCCGCGTGGTGCGGATCGTGTCCTCCTTGGCCTGCTCTTCGGTCCACTCCCCCGCCAGGTAACGCAGCACCTGCGCGTACCCGAGCGCGCGCCCGGCGGTCAGTCCGTCGCGCAGCCCGCGCTTCTCCAGAGCCCGCACCTCGTCGACCAGGCCCGCGTCCCACATCCGCTGCACCCGCACGGCGATGCGCTCGTCCAGCTCGTCCCTGGGCACGCTCAGACCTATCTGCACGACCGCGCCGTAGCGGTACCGGTGCTCGGGCAGGGTGGCGGTGAACGGGCGCCCCGAGATCTCGATGACCTCCAGGGCCCGGACTATGCGGCGCCCGTTGCTCGGCAGGATCGCCTCCGCCGCCGCCGGGTCGACCTCGCGGAGGCGTTCGTGCAGGACGGCGGAGCCCACGCGCGCGAGCTCGTCCTCCAGGCGCGCCCGGACGGCCGGGTCCGTCCCCGGGAACTCCATCTCGTCGACGGCGGCCCGCACGTACAGGCCGGACCCGCCGACGAGGATCGGCACACGGCCGCGCCCCCGGATCTCGGCGATCGCCTCGGCGCCGAGCCGCTGGTACTCGGCGACGCTCGCGGTGGCGGTCACGTCCCAGACGTCCAGGAGGTGGTGCGGGACGCCGCGCATCTCGGCGCGCGCGAGCTTGGCGGTACCGATGTCCATGCCCCGGTAGAGCTGCATCGAGTCGGCGTTGACCGCCTCGCCGCCGAGCCGCAGGGCCAGTTCCACGGCGAGGTCGCTCTTGCCGGCGGCGGTCGCGCCCACGACCGCGATCACATCAGGAGAGGTCACGGGCTTAATTGTGGCAAGAGAACGGGTATAGCCGGGTTGTACGGGTGCCGCGCCGGAACATCGTGCGGCGCCGTCCGGGACGAGGGATCCGGGGGGATTTTCCAATGTCCATCGTCGACAGGTTCAAGCAGATGCTCGGGCAGAACCCCGACAAGGTGAAGCAGGGCGTGGAGAAGGCCGGGGACGCGTTCGACCAGCGCACCGGCGGCAAGTACGCCGACAAGGTCGACAAGGCCCAGAGCAAGGCCGGCGACTACGTCGACCGGCAGGGCCAGGGCGACATGGGGCAGCGCGACATGGGACAGCCCGACATGAACCAGGGCGACATGCGTCAGGGCGACATGCGTCAGGGCGACATGGGTCAGGGCGAGTCGCAGCGCCACGGCATGGACGAGCCCGGTCCGGGCGAGCCCGGAGGCCGCGCCTGACCGGCGCCCGCGCCGGCTACCGGCCGGGGGCCGCCGCCCACGACGCGACGAGGTAGCCGACTCCGTAAGGGGCCTCGTCGGCGAGGAGCTCGCCGGTGAACCGGCCCGCGGCGGCGGCGCCCGCGAGCACCTGCCACGCCGCGCGCCCGGCCGCCCGCAGTTCCCCGGACGTCCCGGGATCGAGCGCGGCCAGGGCGGCGGCGTCGGCCGCCCCCAGCGCGCGGCCCACGGCCTCGTCGTACGGCCCCGCGCGCTCGTCGAGATACCCCGGTGCCTTCTCGGAACGGCACGCCGAACCGTCGCCCATCACCAGCAGGGCGACACGTTCGGCGGACCCGGCGAGTTCGCGCCCCAGGGCCAGGCACTCCGCGGGCGGCGCGTCGAACGCCACCGAGCGGTACCGCACCCGCACGCCCGTCCCCCGCGCGTCCGGGGCGGCGGCGCGCTCGACCAGCCACCGCCCGATCGTCAGCGACAGCGGCAGCGGCGCCGCGCCGTCGTCCGGGACCTCGGGGCTCGTCCACGGCAGCCCGTACGGGCGGAGCGTCGCGTAGGCGCCGTCCCCGTACGCGACGCCCTCCGGGGCGCCGCCCACGACGGCCAGGACGTCCGGACGGGCGGCGGCCAGGCGGCCGACGGCCTCGTCGCAGGCCGCGCGGAGACCGTCGAGTTCCGGTGCCGCTCCCCCCGCCATGGCGGGCACCAGGAGAGGCGGGTGCGGGCACACCGCCGCCGAGATGAGCACGTCGCCGGGCCTCCTCAGGGGCGGGTGGCGCAGCCGGGCCCGGACGGCGCGGCGGCCGGGGCGGGACGGCCGATGGACGGCATTCCGAGCACGACGCCCTTGGGCGCGTCGCCGCCGCCCTGCCGCGCCTCCCACGCGTCGCCCGCGCGGGTGCGCCGCACGGAGCGGACGTCGCCGTCGGCGACGAGGTGGTGCGGCGCGGCGTAGGTGACCTCGACGGTGACCATGTCGCCGGGACGGACGCGCTCGCCGGGCGCCCGGAAGTGCACGAGGCGGTTGTCGGGGGCGCGGCCGGACAGCCGGCGCGTCTCGCCGTCCTTGCGGCCCTCCCCCTCGGCGACCAGGACCTCGAGCGTGCGGCCGAGCTGCTTCTTGTTCTCCGCCCAGGAGACCTCCTCCTGGAGGGCGACGAGCCGCTCGTACCGCTCCTGCACGACCTCCTTCGGAAGCTGGCCGTCCATGGTGGCCGCCGGGGTGCCGGGCCGCTTGGAGTACTGGAACGTGAACGCCGACGCGAACCGGGCCTCGCGGACGACGTGGAGCGTCTCCTCGAAGTCGGCGTCGGTCTCGCCGGGGAAGCCCACGATGATGTCGGTGGTGATCGCCGCGTCGGGGATCACCGCCCGGACCTTGTCGATGATCTTCAGGAAGCGCTCCTGCCGGTAGGAGCGGCGCATGGCGCGCAGCACCGCGTCCGAACCGGACTGCAAAGGCATGTGCAGCGACGGCATCACGTTCGGGGTCTCGGCCATCGCGGCGATGACGTCGTCGGTGAAGTCCTTGGGGTGCGGCGAGGTGAACCGGACGCGCTCCAGGCCCTCGACCCGTCCGGCGGCGCGCAGCAGCCCCGCGAACGCCGAACCGCCGCCGGACGTCAGCGCGCCCACCTCGTCGCGGACGTCGCCCGCGACGGCCGCCGGCGCGCCGAAGCCCGAGCCGTAGGCGTTGACGTTCTGCCCGAGGAGGGTGACCTCCAGGACGCCCTCGCCGACCAGCGCCTCGACCTCGGCGAGGATCTCGCCGGGCCGGCGGTCCTTCTCCTTGCCGCGCAGGGACGGCACGATGCAGAACGTGCACGTGTTGTTGCAGCCCACGGAGATCGACACCCAGGCGGCGTAGGGGGACTCCCGGCGCGTCGGCAGCGTCGACGGGAACGTCACCAGGGACTCTTCGATCTCGACCTGCGCCTCGCTCTGCACGCGCGACCGTTCCAGCAGCGCGGGAAGCGACCCGATGTTGTGGGTGCCGAACACGACGTCCACCCAGGGGGCGCGCTTGACGATCGTGTCGCGGTCCTTCTGGGCGAGGCAGCCGCCCACGGCGATCTGCATGCCCGGGTGGCCGTCCTTCACCGGGCGCAAATGGCCCAGGTTGCCGTACAGGCGGTTGTCGGCGTTCTCCCGGACGGCGCAGGTGTTGAACACGACCACGTCGGGCTCGGAATCGCCGGCACGGACATATCCGGCGTCCTCCAGAAGGCCGGACAGCCGCTCGGAGTCGTGGACGTTCATCTGGCACCCGTAGGTACGGATCTCGTACGTGCGGGGGCCTGTCTCCATAGGCGCACTCATGACGTCCCCAAGGGTACGCGCCGCCCCGGGTCTCATGGCGGTAACCGTCGCATCACGGAACGGGACGCCGCCGTGGTCACGCGCATCTCACCGGTTACACCCGACTGGCCCGCAACCCTACGCGGACATGGGTTTTCGTGATCGTATCGGTACCACGCGGAAACTTGCTCTGCGAATTCCATGTCGTAAAGTCCGAGCCCATGACGGACAGCGAAGGCGGGCCCGAGCTCACCAAGGGCGACGGGCCGGACGACTCCGCCCCGCAGGGGAAGACCCAGGGCGGCGGGCCCCTCGTCGTGATGGAGAACGTCAACAAGCACTTCGGCGATCTGCACGTTCTCCGCGACATCAACCTCACCGTGGACCGCGGCGAGGTCGTCGTCGTCATCGGCCCGTCCGGCGGCGGCAAGTCGACCCTGTGCCGGTCCATCAACCGGCTGGAGCCCATCGACGGCGGCACGATCAAGGTGGACGGCAAGGAGCTGCCGAAGGAGGGCAAGGAGCTGGCGAAGCTCCGCTCGGACGTCGGCATGGTGTTCCAGTCGTTCAACCTGTTCGCCCACAAGACCATCCTGGAGAACGTCACGCTCGGACCGCTCAAGGTCCGCAAGCAGGGCAAGCAGGAGTCCGAGAAGCACGCGCTGGAACTGCTGGACCGGGTCGGCATCGCCAACCAGGCCCACAAGTACCCGGCGCAGCTCTCCGGCGGGCAGCAGCAGCGCGCGGCGATCGCGCGCTCCCTCGCGATGAAGCCGAAGGTGATGCTCTTCGACGAGCCGACCTCGGCGCTCGACCCGGAGATGGTCAACGAGGTCCTCGACGTCATGACGGGCCTGGCCCGCGAGGGGATGACGATGATCGTCGTCACCCACGAGATGGGGTTCGCCCGCAAGGCCGCGCGCAAGGTCGTGTTCATGGCGGACGGCCAGATCGTGGAGGAGAACACCCCGGACGAGTTCTTCACCAACGCGCGAACCGACCGCGCGAAGGACTTCCTGTCCAAGATCCTGACCCACTGAGTCCGGCTCCGCGAACAGCAAGCACCGAGCCCACCGGCCCCGAAAGAAGCAGAGGAAGAGACATGCGAGTACGTCGTTTCAGCGGCGCCATCGGCGCGGCGGCCGCGCTCTCGCTGGTGCTGAGCGCCTGCGGCAGCGACACCGAGGCCACCGATGCGCAGAGCATCGTGGAGCGGGTCAAGGAGAGCAAGAAGATCACGATCGGCGTCAAGTACGACCAGCCGGCGCTGGGCCTGAAGACGCCGAGCGGCGGCGTCGAGGGCTTCGACGTCGACGTCGCCAAGTACGTCGCCAAGGAGCTGGGCGTCCCCGAGGACGGCATCACGTTCAAGGAGACCCGGTCCGCCAACCGGGAGACCTTCATCACCGGCGGCCAGGTCGACCTGATCTTCGCCACCTACTCGATCACGGACTCCCGCAAGAAGCAGGTCACCTTCGGCGGCCCGTACTACGTCGCGCACCAGGACACGATGATCCGCGCCGACGACAAGTCGATCAAGAAGACCACGGACCTCAAGGGCAAGAAGCTCTGCCAGGCCGCGGGCTCGAACTCCTACAAGCGCGTGATCGACCCGCCGCCGGACGGCCAGCTCGACATCGACGCGACCCCGGTCCCCGCCTCCAGCTACTCCGAGTGCGTGGCGAAGCTGAAGGCCGGCGACCTGGACGCGGTGACCACCGACGACCTGATCCTCGCGGGCTTCGCGAAGCAGCAGGAGGGCGAGTTCTCGGTCATCAACGACCCCTTCACCGACGAGAAGTACGGCGTCGGCATGCGCAAGGGCGACACCGAGACGTGCGAGGCCGTCAACGCCGCCGTCACGAAGATGTACGAGGACGGCACCGCCGCCAAGCTGCTGGACAAGTGGTTCTCGGGCACCGGCCTGAAGCCGACGACGACGGTTCCGCAGTTCGAGGGCTGCGCCTGACCGTTCCGACCGGCCGCGTCGCGCCGGCGTCCCGTCCGATCGGGGCGCCGGCGCGGCCCTGAACACGCTGGAGTGTCATGGAAGACCTGCTCGGCCTCCTCGACTTCGGCCCGGTCTTCGAGAACGGCGACCGCATCCTCGAAGGCTTCTGGGGGACCATCCGGCTGGCGCTGATGTCGGCGCTGCTGTCGATGGTCATCGGGACGATCGCCGTGTCGTTCCGGGTCGCGCCCATCCCGCTGCTGCGGGTGGTGGGGACCGTCTACGTCAACGTGGTGCGCAACACGCCGCTGACACTGGTCCTGCTGCTGTGCAGCCTGGGCATCTCCACAACCCTGCAACTCAAGTTCTCCGATACGAACACCGTGGACGCCTACTGGTGGGCGGTCATCGGGCTCTCGTTCTACACCGGGGCGTTCGTCTGCGAGGTGCTGCGCTCGGGGATCAACACGGTGCCGCTCGGGCAGGCGGAGGCCGCCCGGTCGATCGGGCTGACCTTCACCCAGTCGCTGCGGATGATCATCCTGCCGCAGGCGTTCCGGACGGTGATCGCACCGCTCGGCAGCACGCTCATCGCCATGATCAAGAACACGACCGTGGTGATGGCGGCCGGGTACGCCGAGGCCGCACTGGCGATGTACGAACTGTTCGACGACCCGAACAGCCAGCCGCCCGCGATCCCCCTGTTCATCGCGATCGCGGCGGGCTTCATGGTCCTCACCCTGCCGACCGGGTTCTTCTTCGGCTGGCTGGCCAAGCGAATGGCGGTGGCGCGATGAGCCGGGAGGCGAACGTCCTCTTCGACGCACCCGGCCCCAGGGCCGAGGCGCGCAACCGGATCCTGACGGTCGTCTCGGTCGTCCTCCTGCTGGGCGTCCTCGCCGCGGTCGTCTGGAAGCTCAACGACCGCGAGCAGTTCCGGTCCGCGCTGTGGGAGCCGTTCCTGCGGGGCGACGTCTGGACGAACCTGATCCTGCCGGGGCTGTGGAACACCCTGAAGGCCGCCGCGGTGGCCTCGGTGCTCGCGCTGCTGTTCGGCGCGGTCTTCGGCCTCGCCCGCCTGTCGGACCACTGGTGGATCCGCGGTCCGGCGGGGGCGGTGGTGGAGTTCTTCCGCGCCATCCCGCTGCTGATCCTGATCTTCCTGGCGTTCTTCGCGCCGCCGCTGGTCAGCCCGGTCATCGCCGAGTCGCCGCTCGGGCAGGCGCAGCGGGTCGTGGTGGACAACTTCCTGTTCCTCTTCGGCGTCGAGATCAACTACGGCGTGGTGACCGTCCCGGCGTTCGCCGCGCTGGTGTTCGGGCTGACGATGTACAACGGGTCCGTCCTGGCCGAGGTGATCCGCGCCGGCGTGCTGTCCATCCCCAAGGGGCAGTCCGAGGCCGCCTACTCGATCGGGCTGCGCAAGAACGGGGTCATGCGGCTGGTGCTGCTCCCCCAGGCGGTCACGGCGATGATGCCCGCGATCGTCAGCCAGCTCGTCGTGCTGCTGAAGGACACCGCGCTCGGGTTCATCATCGCCTTCGAGGACCTGCTGCACGCGGGCTTCAAGGTGGTCGGCCCGAACTACCAGAACCTGCTCGCCGCCGCGATCGTCGTCTCGGTGATCTACATCGGGATCAACATGTCGCTGAGCGCGGTCGCGACCTGGCTGGAGGGGCGGCTGCGGCGCAACCGCCGGACGTCCGGGCACTCGGTCGCGCCCACCGCGGGGGTCCCCGCGGCGCCCGGGATGGAACCGGAGGACGTCGAGAAGAAGTAGCGTCCCCCGCGCGCGTCCGCGAAAGCTCCGCGCGCGGCCGAAGGGGCGCCGCCGGCCCGTCCGACGGCGCCCCTTCGCACGTGGGGCCGGGTTCCGGGGTGTGATCACCCGGTCGACGGTGCGTATCTTTCCGAAGTCAAACCGACCGTCATGGCCCCACCGCATCCCCGTATGCGGGACGATTCGGGTATGACCGCTCGTGCGACCCTTCCCCACGGCTCCTGGCCGTCTCCCATCTCCGCGGCCGACGTCGCCCGCGCTCGGCTGCGTCTCGCCTACCCCTCCGTCGCGGGCGACGACGTGTGGTGGCAGGAGACCCGCCCCGAGGAGGGCGGGCGGAACACGGTGGTCCGCCTGAAGGACGGACGCCGCACGGAACTGCTGCACGCGCCGTGGGACGCGCGCACGCGCGTCCACGAGTACGGCGGGCGGTCCTACCTGCCGGTACCGACCGCCGAGGGCACCTCGATCGTGTTCTCCAACTACGAGGACCAGCGGCTGCACCGCCTCGACGAGGGCGACGCGAAGCCGTACCCGCTCACCCCGGAACCGGCCGTCCCGGGCGGGCTGCGCTACGCCGACTACGTGCTCTCCCCCGACGGCGCCGAGGTCTGGTGCGTCTGCGAGGGCCACATCGCCGGCCAGGGCGGCGACGGGGACGGCGCGGACGAGCCGGGCCCCGGCATCCGGCGCGCCATCGTCGCCGTGCCGCTCGACGGGAGCGCCGCGGACGACCCCGGCGCGATCCGCGAGCTGGTGTCCGGCGCGGACTTCTACGCCTCGCCCTCCCCCTCCCCCGGCGGCGGTCATCTCGCCTGGGTCCAGTGGAACCACCCCCGCATGCCCTGGGACGGGACGGAGCTGCGCGTCGCGGCGATCGAGGACGGCGCCGCGGTGTCGCCCCGCACGGTCAAGGGCGGGCTCAAGGAGTCGGTCCTGGCGCCGCTGTGGGCGGACGACGAGACCCTGTACGTCGTCTCGGACTGGCCCGGCTGGTGGAACATCTACCAGGTGGGCCTGCACGGGGAGTCCGCCCAGGCGCTCTACCCCGCCGAGGAGGAGTTCGCGGGCCCCCTGTGGCAGCTCGGCGGCATGCCGTACGCGCTGCTGGGCGACGGGCGCCTGGCCGTCCTGCACGGCGAGGGCGACCTGCGCCTCGGGATCTACGACCCCGAGACCCTCGACCTCGAGGACCTCGACCTCCCCTACACGGACTGGCTGCCGCAGCTCTCCGCGGACGGCACCGCGGTCGTCGGCATCGGCGGCGCCCCCGACACCCCCCGCACCGTCGTGCGGATCGACACCGCGACGGGCCGCGCCGAGGAGCTGCGGGCCGAACTGGAGAACGTCCCGGACGCCGCGTACCTGCCGGCGCCGCGCGCCGAGCGGCTCGAGGGCCCGTTCGGCCGGCCCGTCCACGCGTACGTGTTCCCGCCCGCGAACCCGCTGGCGGGCGGGCCCGCGGACGAGCGCGCGCCGTACGTCGTGTTCGTCCACGGCGGCCCGACCAGCCGCGTCTCCACGGCGCTCGACCTGGAGCGGGCGTACTTCACCAGCCGCGGCGTCGGCGTCGTCGACGTCAACTACGGCGGGTCCACCGGCTACGGCCGCACCTACCGCGAGCGGCTCAGCCGCCAGTGGGGGGTCGTCGACGTGGAGGACGCCGTGGCGGCCGCCCAGGCGCTCGTGGAGCGCGGCGAGGCCGACCCCGAGCGGCTCGCCATCCGCGGCGGCTCCGCGGGCGGCTGGACGACGCTCGCGGCCGTCACGCAGACGCGGGTGTTCAGCGCCGCCACGTCCTACTTCGGCGTCACCGACCTGCAGAGCTTCGCCGAGGGCACCCACGACTTCGAGTCGCGCTACCTGTTCGGCCTGATCGGGCCGCTGCCCGGCTTCGAGCGCGCCTACGAGGAGCGCTCGCCGCTGAACCGGGCCCGCGACGCCGCGTGCCCCGTCCTGCTGCTGCAGGGGCTCGACGACCCGATCGTCCCGCCCGACCAGTCCGAGCGGTTCGCGATGGAACTCGGCGCCGGCGAGACGCCGTACGCGTACCTGACGTTCGAGGGCGAGGCGCACGGCTTCCGCCGGAGCGCCACGATCGTCACGTGCCTGGAGTCGGAGCTGGCCTTCTACGGCCAGGTCCTCGGCTTCGAGCCGCACGGCGTGACGCCGATCGAGCTGACGATGGGCGCCGCGCCGGCGAAGGAGGCGGGACCCGGCGACGGCTCCGGGGACGCCGCCGGGTCAGGGAACGATGTAGGAGGCGATGTCGAGTAGCGCGTGGTCGGCCCCGAAGAACGACACCGTGTCACCGCCGGTGTTGTTCAGGAAGCCGGTGGTCAGGCCGTTGTAGTAGGCGTCGGCCCGGTCGGTGCCCGGGCCGACGTGCACGCGCAGCAGGCTGCCGGGCGGGATCACGTACCCGGGGCCGATCCTGAGCAGGTTGCCGGCCTGGTCGCGCAGGCGGCCGCCGCCGACGTCCACGGGCCGGGACGTGGTGTTGCGCAGGACCACGTGCTCGCTGTTCTCGGGCTGGACGTCGTCCCCGCTCGGGTTCGGGAAGACGCTGTCCACCACGACGCCGTTCGCGCGGGGGAACGTCCGCTTCGCGCCCTCCAGGACGCGGCGGGCCGTGCCGGGGAAGTTCGACGTGACCCAGTCGTACCCCTGGTTCGCGGCCATGGAGACCTCGGCCGGCGAGTCCACCGGGTCGCTGATCACCTTCAGGCCCGCGCCGTGCGCGCGCCGCACATCGGAGGCGCCGGTCGCCCGCGGGTGCGCGTAGACCCCGACGGTCCAGCCCGCCAGCTCGGCGAGTTCGGCGTCGGACAGCATCCTCCCGCCGGTCAGGTAGGAGAGCTGCACCTCGGGCGCGGCCGCGTGGAACTCCGCGAGGGCCGCCTTGTCCCGCGAGTGGACGTGCACCCGGTAGGCCCCCGATCGCAGCGTCGCGCCGTCGGCGAGGCCGGCGGCGGTCAGCTCGCGGGCGAGCAGCGTCGCCACCCCCGGGCTGTTCGCGGGCGACTTCAGCTCCAGCGTGAGGCCGGTCCGCCGGTCCGCGACGTCCAGCAGCTCCCGGACGGTCGGCACCCGCTGGCCCTTGTACCGCGGGTCGAACCACGACCCGGCGTCCAGCCTCTTGATCTCGGCGAGCGTGAACTGGCCGACCTTCCAGGGCGCCCGGTCGGGGTAGACCTCCTCCACGTCCGTGGTGCGGGCGAGCGTGTCGTCGTGCACGAGCACGAGCTCGCGGTCCGCGGTGAGCTGGACGTCGCCCTCCAGGACGTCCGTGCCCTCGCGCAGCGCGTCGCGGTAGGAGGCGAGCGTCTCCTCCGGAGCCTGGCCCGGCGAGCCGCGATGGCCGAGGATCAGCGCGTCCGTCTTCCCGCCGGCGCCGGGGCGGTCGGGGGCGGCCTGGGCGATGCCGGTGGCGGCGAGTGCGGCGGCGAGCACGGCGCCGCCCGCGAGTATGGAGACCCTGTACACGAATGTCCTTCCGGTGAGCCGACCCTGCGCTGATCATCGTGGGAGCTTGCGGACATCCGTCTTACATCTGAACTTTCGCCCAAATAGTCGGCGGGCGGGTCAGCGGGCGAACTCGGTGGCGCGCGACTCCCGCACGACGGTGACGCGGATCTGCCCCGGGTAGGTCAGCTCGTCCTCGACCTGCTTGGCGATGTCGCGGGCGATCACCTGCGCCTGGATGTCGTCGACCGCGTCCGGCTTGACCATCACCCGGACCTCGCGGCCCGCCTGCATCGCGAACACCTTCTCCACGCCCTCGTGCTTGTCCCGGGCGATCTCCTCGAGCCGCTCCAGCCGCTTGACGTACGCCTCCAGCGACTCCCGCCGCGCGCCCGGACGGCTGCCGCTGACGGCGTCCGCGGCCTGCGTGAGCACCGCCTCCACCGTCCGCACCTC
This sequence comes from Actinomadura sp. WAC 06369, assembly GCF_003947565.1. Taxonomy (NCBI): domain Bacteria; kingdom Bacillati; phylum Actinomycetota; class Actinomycetes; order Streptosporangiales; family Thermomonosporaceae; genus Actinomadura; species Actinomadura sp. WAC 06369. The sequence goes on from NZ_QHJN01000179.1 coordinate 13,833, forward strand.
GACCTCGTTGTGGTGCGCCTCGATCGCGTGCACCACGTCCTCGGGCTCGCCGTACCGGCGGGCGATCTCCGCGCCGATCAGCGCGTGGCTGCCCTCGACCTCGTGCGTGAGGGCCTTGCCGATGTCGTGCAGCAGCGTGCCGCGCTTGGCGATGTCCACCGGCAGCCGCAGCTCGCCCGCCATGATCCCGGCGATGTGCGCCGACTCGATCAGGTGCTTGAGGACGTTCTGGCCGTAGGACGTCCGGTACCGCAGCCGGCCGAGCAGCGCGATCAGCTCCGGATGCATGTCGGCGATGCCCACGTCGACCAGGGCGTCCTCGCCGGCCCGCACGCACAGCTGCTCGACGTCCCGCCTGCTGCGCTCGTAGACCTCCTCGATGCGCTGCGGGTGGATCCGCCCGTCCAGGACGAGCTTCTCCAGCGTCAGCCGCCCGACCTCGCGGCGCACGGGGTCGAAGCAGCTCAGCAGGACGGCCTCGGGGGTGTCGTCGATGATGAGGTTCACGCCGGTGGTCGTCTCGAACGCCCGGATGTTGCGGCCCTCGCGGCCGATGATCCGGCCCTTCATCTCGTCGCCGGGCAGGTGCAGGACCGACACGACCGACTCGGCGGTCTGCTCGCTCGCGATCCGCTGGATCGCCAGCGTGACGATCTTGCGGGCGCGCTTCTCGCCCTCCTGCCGCGCCGCGTTCTCGATCTCCCGGGTGAGGGGGACGGCCTCGCGCTTGGCCTGGTTCTTCATGGTCGCGACCAGCTCGGCCTTGGCCTGCTCGGCGGTGAGCCCCGCCGCCCGCTCCAGGACCAGCCGCCGCGCCTCCTCGACGCCGTCCAGCTCCCGCCCGCGCTCCTCGAGGGTCCGCTCGGTGACGGTGAGCCGGCCCGACCACGTCTCCAGCCGCCGCGCCTCGCCGTCCAGCCGCCGCTCCCGCTCGGCCAGCCGCGCCTCGCGGCGCTCGAGGTCCTCGCGGAGGGCGCGCAGCTCGTCCCGGACGGCCGCGGCCTCCCGCTCGGCCGCCGCGCGGGACTCCGACTCGAGCCGCCGCGCCTCGCCCTCGGCCCGGTCCAGGAGCTCGCGGCCCTGCCGCTCGGCGCTCGCCCGCACCTCGTCGGCCTCGCTCCGTGCGAGCGCCAGCTCCGCCGCGGCCTTCCCCGGCGCGCCGGGGCGCCACAGGATCACGATGACGAGAGCGACCAGGGTCACCAGCAGCGCTGCACCCAGCAGGACGCTCTCCATGAGGCAGATCCTTCCTCGCCGTCGGGTCCCGTCCGGAGTTCGGAACCCTGCCTAGCGAGGATTTACTCGCGCCCTTTGGACGGCCGAGGACACGGCGACGCCATCACCGGGCCGCGCCGCGCGCGTCCCGGAGATCCGGCCGAGTCCAGATCGGCGAACGTGTCCCTGATGCCTCTCAGCTGCTCGAACGTGTTCGGTCCTATGGCAATCCGCACTAGGCGGAGTAACTCCTCACTGCCGTAACGGTAAGCGGCATGGAGGTAATGAGCAAGCAAACACGGGGCAATCCGGACGGCATCACGTGCGAGTGCGGTTAGTACGCATTGCACGGTGGTGGCTTGCTCATTACCTCCATGACGCTTACCGTGACGGCGGTGCACAGTTACGCGTGCTAGTGCGGATTGGCATGTG
>NZ_QHJN01000180.1:0-15378 GCF_003947565.1 Actinomadura sp. WAC 06369
CCCCCCACCCTTGGACTTCTCTTGGTCTCCATGCTTCTCCTGCTGATCGTCGCCGTGCTGGCCGTCGTGGTCCTCGGCGTCGTCGTCCTCGTGGTCGTCCTGGCGTCGCGCAAGTCGCGGCCGGCCCCGGGCCCCGGCGCGTACGGCCCGCCCGGTTACGGCCCCGGCCCGGGTTACGGCCCGGGCCCGGGTTACGGCCCGGGCCACGCCCCCGGACCCGGTTACGCCCCCGGTCCCGGCTACGCTCCCGGCCCCCACGGCCAGGGGCACCACCACCAGCGGCACGACGGCGGATGGGACGGCGGCGCCGGCTTCGACGACTGGACGGGCGGCCACTCCGGCGGCGGACACGGCGGGGACTCCGGCGGCGGATCCGGCGGCGACTCCGGCGGGGGCGGCGGCGACTGACCGCCGCTCGGCGCGCGACCGGTTCGCCGGGGGCAATAGGCTGGAAGCGTCGTGAATCTGATCAATCTTGAGAACGTCGCCAAGTCCTACGGGCCCAAGCCGCTGCTCGACGCCGTCTCCCTCGGCCTCGACGAGGGGGACCGGGTCGGCGTCGTCGGCCGCAACGGCGGCGGCAAGAGCACCCTCGTGTCCGTCCTGGCGAAGGAGACCGAACCCGACGCCGGACGCGTCACGCACGCGCGCGGGCTGCGGCTCGGGCACCTCGTGCAGCGCGACGAGTTCCCCGCGGGCGCGACCGTCCGGTCCGTCGTGCTCGGCGACCGCGCCGAGCACGAGTGGGCCGGCGACACGCGCGTCCGCGACGTCCTCGCCGGGCTGCTGCCCGGCCTCGGCCTGGACGCCCCCATCGCCGGCATGTCGGGCGGCGAGCGGCGCCGGATCGCCCTCGCCCGCCTCCTCGTCCCCGAGTCGGACCTGATCCTGCTGGACGAGCCCACCAACCACCTCGACATCGAGGCGATCGACTGGCTCGCCCGGCACCTGCGGGCCCGCAAGGGCGCCCTCCTCGTCGTCACCCACGACCGCTGGTTCCTCGACGCCGTCACCGACCGCACCTGGGAGGTCGTCGACGGCCGCGTCGAACGCTACGAGGGCGGCTACTCCGCGTACGTCCTCGCCAAGGCCGAACGCGCCCGCATCGCCGCCGCGACCGAGGCCAAGCGGCAGAACCTGCTGCGCAAGGAACTCGCGTGGCTGCGGCGCGGCCCGCAGGCCCGCACGTCCAAGCCCAAGTTCCGGGTCGACGCCGCGCAGGCCCTCATCGCCGACGAGCCCCCGGCCCGCGACTCGGTCGAGCTGACCCGGTTCGCGACCGCCCGGCTCGGCAAGACCGTCATCGACGCCGAGGACGTCACCGTCCGCCTCGGCGACCGCTCCCTCTTCGAGCGCCTCACCTGGCGGCTCGGCCCCGGCGAGCGCGTCGGCCTCGTCGGGGTCAACGGCAGCGGCAAGAGCACCCTGCTCCGCCTCCTCGACGGCACGGTCGCCCCGTCCGCCGGGGCGATGGTGCGCGGCAAGACCGTCCAGCTCGCGCACCTGTCGCAGAACCTGGAGGAACTCGACCCGTCCCGCCGCGTGCTGGAGTCGGTCGAGGAGATCCGCCGCCGCATCACCGTCGGCAAGCGCGACTGGACCGCGAGCCAGCTCCTCGAACGGCTCGGCTTCCCCGGCGACCGGCAGTGGACGCCCGTCGGCGACCTGTCCGGCGGCGAGCGCCGCCGCCTGCAGCTGCTGCGGCTGCTCATGGGCGAGCCGAACGTCCTGCTCCTCGACGAGCCCACCAACGACCTCGACATCGAGACCCTCACCGAGGTCGAGGACCTCCTCGACGGCTGGCCCGGCACCCTCGTCGTCGTCAGCCACGACCGGTACTTCCTCGAACGCGTCACCGACCGCGTCGCCGCCCTCCTCGGCGACGGCCGCGTGTCGATGCTGCCCGGCGGCGTCGACGAGTACCTCGAGCGCCGCGCGTCCGCCCGCGCCGCCTCCACCGGGACGCCCGGCCCGTCCGGGACGTCCGGGACGTCCGGCGCGGCGGCCCCCGAGCAGCCGTCCAAGCCCAAGGGGCAGCAGGACTGGAAGGCGCGCAAGGAGCTGGACCGGCTCGAACGCCGCCTGGAGAAGCTCGCCGCGCAGGAAGCCGAGCTGCACGAGAAGCTCGCCGCGCACGCCACCGACTACGCCAAGCTCCAGGAGCTCGACGGCCGCCTCAAGGAGGTCCGGGCGCAGGCCGCCGAGATCGAGGAGGAATGGCTCATGCTGGCCGAGGACATCGACTGACCGGCATCATGCCCCGATGACGACCTGGATGATCCGGACGGACGCCCCCGGCGACGGCCCCCGGCTGGCCGTGAAGGACGCCATCGACGTCGCGGGGCTGCCCACCACCGCGGGCAGCGCCGCCGTCGCGGCCCTCGCCCGGCCCGCCGAGCGCGACGCCGCCGCCGTCGCGTCCGCCCGCGCGGCCGGCGCCCGCATCGTCGGCAAGACGAACCTCACCGAGTTCTGCCTCGGCTCCGACGGCCTCAACCCCTGGTCCGGCACGCCCGTCAACCCCCTCGACCCGTCCCGCATCCCCGGCGGGTCCTCCAGCGGCTCCGCCGTCGCCGTCGCCGCCGGCGAGGCCGACGTCGCGTTCGGCACCGACACCGGCGGCTCCGTCCGCGTCCCCGCCGCCTGCTGCGGCATCGCGGCCCAGGGGCCCGACGTCGCCGCCGTCGTCCTCGGGATGCGGCTCCTCGAACCCGGCTTCGCGCCCGTCCCGTACGAGCGGGACCGCCCGATCGCCCGGCTCCGGCCGCAGGGCGTCCGCCCCGAGATCGACGCGGCCGTCGACGACGCCGTCCGCCGCGTCGCGGCCCTCGCCGACGTGCGGAGCGAGGAGTTCGACGAGGCCGGCATGGCCAACGGGGCGATCGTCGGGCACGAGGCGTGGGAGGCCGACGGCCGCTACCTCGACCGGCCCGACCTCGTCAGCGAACGCATGCGGCACCGCCTGCCGCTGCTCAGGAGCATCGCCCGCAAGTACTACCCGTGGGCCCGGGAGGTCCAGCGGGCGCTGCGCGCCGAACTCGACGCGATCCTCGAACGCCACGCCGCGATCGCGCTGCCGGTCCTGCCGACCGTCGCGCCCGAACCCGACGACGACCTCCAGGGCGACCTGCCCCTCACCCGGCTCACCGGCCCGGTGAACGTCGCGGGGCTTCCCGCGTTCGCGCTGCCGGTCCCGCTGCCGGGCTCGCACCTGCCGGCGTCCGTCCAGCTCATCGGGCCCGCGGGCGGCGAGGAGCGGCTCTGCGGCCTGGCCGCCGCGATCGAGGCCGCCCTCCGCCGGGACGGCTAGTCGCGCGCGGTGTCGAAGGGGACCAGCAGCGTGCGCAGCAGCCCCGCCAGGGCCTCGTGCTGCGCCGGACTGAGCCCCGCGAGGATCGCCTCCTCGCGGGCCAGCAGGTCGGCGAACGCCGCGTCCACCCGGGTCAGTCCCGCCTCGGTGAGCCGCACCTGGACGCCGCGCTTGTCCTGCGGGTCCGGGTGCCGCTCCACCAGCCCCGCCGCCGCCAGCCGGTCGATCCGGTTCGTCATCGTGCCCGACGTGACGAGCGTCGCGCGCAGCAGCCGTCCGGGGCTCAGCTGGTACGGGGCGCCCGCCCGCCGCAGCGCCGTGAGCACGTCGAACTCCCACGACTCGAGGTCGTGGGCCACGAACACGGCCCGCCGCGCCCGGTCGAGGTGACGGGCCAGCCGCGACACGCGGCTGAGGACCTGCAGGGGGCGCACGTCCAGGTCCGGGCGCTCGGTCCGCCACGCCTCGACCAGGCGGTCGACCTCATCCTCCATGCGGCAAGCCTACCTGTCTTGATATCGAGATACCTCAGAGAGGGCGTGAGGGGACCCTAACCCCCGCGATCTCCCGCCCACAGATCACCCCCACGGCCCCGGACCCGGCCGCGCCGCCTCGACCGCCGGGTGGCCGATTCCCGTGATTCTTGACATCAAGATAAGAGGGCGGCATCATGTGTCTTGATGTCGAGACACGCCGAGGCCGTTTGGGACCCCGCGCAGTACGGGGTCTACGGAGACGAACGCTTCCGGCCGTTCCGCGAACTCGTGGAACGGCTCGGCGACGTCGACCCCCGGCGCATCGTCGACCTCGGATGCGGGAGCGGGGAGCCGGCCGCGACGCTGGCGGGCCGCTGGCCCGGCGCCGTCGTGGAGGCCCTCGACTCGTCGCCCGAGATGATCGACGCCGCCCGCGCCCGCGAGATCCCCGGGCGGCTCGCCTTCCGCGTCCAGGACCTCCGCACCTGGGACGGGCACGACGTCGACCTCATCGTGTCCAACGCCGTCCTGCAGTGGGTCCCCGAACACCTCGAACTGCTGCCCCGCTGGGCCGCCGCCCTCGCCCCCGGCGGACGGCTCGCCTTCCAGGTGCCCGGCAACTTCGCCGCCCCCAGCCACGCGATCCTCCGCGAACTCTGCACCTCCGACCGGTGGGCCGCGCGCCTCGCCCGCACCGTGCGCGACGCGCCCGTCCTCAGCGCCGAGGGGTACCTCGACCTCCTCGCCGGCCATGGCTGCGCCGTCGACGCCTGGGAGACCACCTACATGCAGACCCTGACGGGCGACGACCCCGTCCTCGAATGGGTCAAGGGCACCGCGCTGCGCCCCGTCCTCACCGCCCTCGACGCCCCGGACGCCGACGCGTTCGTCGCCGAGTACCGCGACCGCCTGCGGGACGCCTACCCCGCGCGGTCCCACGGCACCGTCTACCCGTTCCGGAGGATCTTCGTGATCGCCCGACGCACCTAGACCACGGCGCCGCCCGCCCGTCCGGGGACAGCGAATCGTTCCCCTGCGGTGTGCGAGACCCGGACGGGCGGGCGGCGGCGGGCGACCGACACGGTCGCAGCACAGCCCCGGCGTCGCGACCCGACGTCGGCGACCCCGGTCGGCGGTCGCCCGGACGAACTCCGGACGGCCGCCGACGCATGTACGGGCCGCCTACTCCGGCTCGTCCGCCTCATCGTCCCGGCGCACTTTGCCCTGCGCGCGCGCCGCGGCCTTCTCCTCCTTGGCGGCGATCTTCTCCGCCCGCTTCCGCTCGCGCTCCAGCTCCTTGCGCCGCCGCCGCGGATCCAGCGACGGACGCTGCTCCAGCCCCGACAGCCCGTTCCACGCCAGGTTCACGATGTGCGCCGCGACGTCCTCGCGGCGGGGCTTGCGGACGTCCAGCCACCACTGGCCCGTCACCGCCACCATCCCGACCAGGCTCTGCGCGTACAGCGGCGCGAACTTGTCGTCGTACCCGTGCCGGTCGAACTCCTGAGCGAGGATGTACTCGACCTCCCCGGCGATCTCGCTCAGCAGGCTCGCGTAGCTCCCGGTACCGGTGCCGCCGTGCGAGTCGCGGACGAGGATGCGGAACCCGTCCGGGTTGCTCTCGATGTACTCCAGGAGCCCCAGCGCGGCCTTCTCCAGCTTGCCCCGGTAGTGCCGCGCGGACGTCAGCGCCTCCGTCACGAGCCGCAGCAGGCCCTCGAACTCCCGGTCCACCACGACCGCGTACAGGCCCTCCTTGCCGCCGAAGTGCTCGTACACGACCGGCTTGGAGACGCCCGCCGCGGACGCGATCTCCTCCACCGACGTGCCGTCCAGGCCGCGCTCGGCGAACAGCGTGCGTCCGATGGTCAGCAGCTGCTCGCGGCGTTCCTTGCCGGTCATCCGCTTTCTGCGGGTCCTTGGAGCGGGTTCTGTCACAGGGTCAATTGTGACGCTCAAGCGGGCTGCTTCGTCCGCCGGGCGGCGAGCCGCTCGTCGTTCGGCCACCGGACGTCGTACGCCCAGCCGGCCTTCTCGAAGCCCTGGATGAACCGGGCGCTGATGTCGATCTGACCCTTCAGCACGCCGTGCCGCGCGCACGTCGGGTCCGAGTGGTGCAGGTTGTGCCAGGACTCGCCCAGCGACGGGATCGCCAGCCACCACACGTTCCGCGACTTGTCACGGACCTCGAAGTGCTCCTTGCCGAACGTGTGGCAGATCGAGTTGATCGACCACGTCACGTGGTGGACGAGCGTGATCCGCACGAAGCCCGCCCAGAACAGCGCCGTCAGGAAGCCCGTCCACGACATCGTGATGAGCCCGCCGAGCACCGCCGGCAGCAGGAACGACACCGCCACCATCGCCGGGAACAGCCGGTGGATCCGGGTCAGGTCGCGATCGTTCAGCAGGTCCTTGGCGAACCGCGGCTTGGACGTCTGCTCCGCGTCGAACAGCCACCCGTAGTGCGCCCACACCAGCCCCTTCAGCAGGGCCTTCCAGTCGTTGCCGAAGCGCCACGGCGAGTGCGGGTCGAACTCCTTGTCCGAGTGCTTGTGGTGGCGCCGGTGATCGGCCACCCACGTGATGACCGGACCCTGGATCGCCATGCTCCCGGCCAGCGCCAGAAAGATCTTCAGCGGCCGCTTCGCCTTGAACGACCCGTGCGTGAAGTACCGGTGGTACCCCACCGTGATCCCGCCCGCGGTCAGGACGTAGAACACCGCGGCGAGCGCGACGTCCGTCCAGCCGAGGAAGCTGCCCCACGCCAGCGGCACCGCCGCGATCAGGGCCAGGAAGGGCACGCCGGTGAACACCGCGACGAGGAGTCGTTCGGCGTTGCCCTGCTCTTCGGGTGCGAGTTCGGGGCGCCGCTGCGGGCGCGGAGGATCCACCGTCGTGGCTGTCGTCATGCGTCACCACTTCCTGCAACTCGGGAGGTCTTACCTACGCCAACGTAACCTACGGAACCGTAGGTACGACAGGTCCGGTCGGTAAAATCAATCGGGATGTGTCCCTCGGGTCACAGAACTCTCGCTTCTCGACCGTGCCCCCGCGGAAGGACGCGCAATGGCCCTCACCCTGGACGAACGCTCGGCGCGCGCCGAAGGTTCGCTCGTCGGCCTGTCGGTCGGCGACGCCTTCGGCGACCAGTTCTTCCTCCTCGTCAACCGGGACGTCTCCACGGAGACCGGCGTGCCGCCCGGGCCGTGGAACTGGTCGGACGACACGGAGATGGCGTGCTCCATAACCGACGCCCTAAACCAATCCGGGCAAATCAACCAGGACGACCTCGCCCGGGCCTTCGCCGAACGCATGGACATCGGCCGCCGCTACGGCGCCGGCGCCCTCGAACTCCTCGAGCGCATCCGGGACGGCGACGACTGGCGCCGCGCCTCCCGCGAGGCGTTCGGCGGCAACGGCTCCTACGGCAACGGCGCCGCCATGCGCGTCGCCCCCCTCGGCGCCTACTTCTGCGACGACCTCGACCGCGCCGCCGAGCAGGCCGTCCTGTCCGCCGAGATCACCCACGCCCACCCCGAGGGCGTCGCGGGCGCCGTCGCGATCGCCGTCGCCGCGGCCCTCGCCGCGTCCCGTCCCGGCGCCCCCGTCGAGCCCCGCGAGCTGATCGAGACCGCGCTCGACCGGACGACGATGGGCGAGTACGTCCGCCGCGGCCTGCGCCGCTCCCTCCGACTCCTCGCCGAGACCCCGCGGGAAGCGGCCCGCGAACTGGGCAACGGCAACCGGATCACCGCGCAGGACACCGTCCCCTTCGCTCTCTGGGCCGCCGCCACCCGCCTGGACGACTACGAATCGGCCGTCCGCGCGTGCGTCCAGGTCGGCGGCGACATGGACACCACCGCCGCCATGGCCGGCGGCATCATCGCCGCCCACCGCGGCCCCGCCGCCGTCCCCGCCCCCTGGCTCCAAGCCCGCGAGCCCCTCCCGGACTGGCTCACGTCGAGCCGGGCGAACCGGTCCGAGAACATCGATAACGGTAAGTAACTATACGGCAACGGAACGTTAAAGTCGGTGGTAAAGTCCACCCCATGGGTGGACCGATGCCGGACGAGATCCGGGACAAGCTCAAGCCGAAGGCCATCGAACTCCGCAAGCAAGGCTGGACCTATCGCGAGATCGCGGGCTCGCTGGGAATCGCCATAGGAACATGCTCCTCATGGTTAAGGGGTGTGCCCGCGCCGCCACGGCGGGGACATGACCAAGAGCGCGTGGCGGCGATGTGGAAGGCGCGTTGGGAGCCGTTCCATGTCGCTCGTGAACAGGAGCGTCAAGAGGTCAAGCTCGCCGCCTGCCGTGAGGTGGGTGAACTGGACGACCGGGCCGTGCTGACGCTGGGGGCGGTCATCTACTGGTGCGAGGGCTCCAAGGACAAGATTTATAGGAGGCAGGAGAAGGTCCGGTTCATCAACAGCGACCCCGCGTTGATCGCCTTCTTCCTTCGCTTTCTGCAGGTGGCGGGCGTCCGGGCCGACCAGATCCGGTACCGGCTCCACATCCACGAGACGGCCGATGTCGACGGAGCGGCGAGGTGGTGGGCCGAATTGGCGGGGGTGCCGGTGGAGGAGTTCCAGAAGCCGACGATCAAGCGCCACCGGGCCAAGACGAACCGGAAGAACCTCCTCGACGAGTACAGAGGGTGCCTGCAGGTCTCGGTCAACAACGGCGCTGACCTCTACCGGAGAATCGAGGGCTGGGCCTTCGGCACCCTCCTCGGTGAGGAGGCGGCGCGGGCGTACCTGCGACATCGGTCGGACGCGGCGCTCGCCGAGATCGTCGGAGCCCCTCACGCCCGCCCGAATTGATGTGGGGGGCCGTCGTCGGGCCGGTATCGTGGGACCGGCAGCCTCTCCGGCAGGGGCCTGCCGGTCCGCCGTGGCGTAATTGGTAACGCAGCGGGTTTTGGTCCCGAAGACTCCAGGTTCGAGCCCTGGCGGCGGAGCTGTCCGGTATGTCTGATGCGTGATCGGGCGGTGGGCGGGGGATGACGCCTGCGTGTCGGGCGGTATCCTTCGGGATGTCGGGCCGACGTGCCCTGCGGCGCGTGTCGTCGCAGGTCGGCCCGTACGTCAACCCGTCCGCGATGCCGAGGAGCCTCCTTGTGAGCGCCAGCCGTCCGGCCGCCGTCATCGTTCTCGCCGCGGGCGAGGGCACCCGGATGAAGTCCCGCACCTCGAAGGTGCTCCACGAACTCTGCGGGCGCAGCATGCTCGGGCATGTGCTGACCGCCGCGCGGGGCCTGGAACCCGAACGGCTCGTCGTCGTCGTCGGGCATCGCAGGGAGCAGGTCGTCGCGCACCTGGACGAGCACGTGCCGGAGGCGCGCGCCGTCGTGCAGGAGGAGCAGAACGGGACGGGTCACGCCGTCCGGATGGCGCTCGAGGAGATCGGGGCCATGGACGGGACGGTCGTCGTGACGAACGGCGACCACCCGCTGCTGCGCGCCGAGACCCTCGCGGAGCTGGTGCGGACGCACGAGGGCGAGGGCAACGCGGTCACCGTGCTGACGACCGAGATGCCGGACGCCACCGGGTACGGGCGGATGATCCGTGCGGCCGACGGGAGCGTCGAGGCGATCGTCGAGCACAAGGACGCGTCGGAGGCCCAGCGGGCCGTCAAAGAGATCAACGTCGGGATGTACGCGTTCGACGGGTCGCTGCTGGAGGACGCCCTCAAGCGGGTGACCACCGACAACGCGGGCGGCGAGGAGTACCTCACCGACGTGGTGGCGATCCTGCGGGGCGACGGGCACCGCGCGGGCGCCCACCTGGTCGCGGACTGGATCGAGACGCAGGGCGTCAACGACCGGGTGCAGCTCGCGCAGGCGCGGCGGCAGCTGAACGACCGCATCCTGGAGGCGCACATGCGGGCCGGGGTGACGATCGTCGACCCGGCGTCCACGTGGATCGACGTGCAGGTGACGGCCGAGGCGGACACCGAGGTCCTGCCGGGCACGCAGTTGCACGGGACGACCCACCTGGAGGCGGGCGCGAAGGTCGGTCCGGGCTGCACGCTGACGGACACGCGGGTCGGGGCCGGGGCGGTCGTGGCGAACGCGGTGGCCAGCGGCGCGGAGATCGGGCCGGAGGCGGCCGTGGGGCCGTACGCGTACCTGCGGCCGGGCACCAGGCTCGCGCGGAAGGCGAAGGTCGGGGCGTACGTCGAGACCAAGAACGCGGACGTGGGCGAGGGCGCGAAGGTGCCCCATCTGACGTACGTGGGCGACGCGGAGATCGGGGCGGGCTCGAACATCGGGGCCGGTTCGGTGTTCGTGAACTACGACGGTGTCGAGAAGCACCGCAGCGTGATCGGCTCCCATGTCCGGGTCGGCAGCGACAACATGATCGTCGCGCCGGTGACGGTCGGGGACGGTGCCTACACGGCGGCCGGTTCCGTGATCGTGCAGGACGTGCCGCCGGGTGCGATCGCGGTGGCGCGGGCGCGGCAGCGCAACGTGGAGGGCTGGGTGGAGCGGCGGCGGGCCGGGACGGCTTCGGCCGAGGCGGCGCGCCGGGCTTCGGACGAGGCCGAGTAGGGCCGCCCTCCGGGGCGCGAGGCAGGGCGGACAGCGGCGTCCCCCGCGAACAACAGACAACCCGTGCGCGCGGACTCATGCGTGCGCGGGGAGTGGGGACAACAACCCACGTGAAGCACAGTTCCATTGAGGGGGAGTCGTTCAAAGGTGAGTGGGATCAAAGCGAGCGGTCAGAAGAAGCTGATGCTCTTCTCCGGCCGAGCCCACCCGGACCTGGCCAAGGAAGTTGCCGACCACCTCCACGTCGAGTTGACGCCGACCTCTGCGTACGACTTCGCGAACGGTGAGACGTTCGTGCGGTTCCTGGAGTCGGTGCGCGGCTCCGACGCCTTCGTGATCCAGAGCCACACCGCTCCCATCAACCAGTGGATCATGGAGCAGCTGATCATGGTGGACGCGCTGAAGCGCGCGTCGGCCAAGCGGATCACGGTGGTGGCGCCGTTCTTCGGGTACGCGCGGCAGGACAAGAAGCACCGGGGGCGGGAGCCGATCTCGGCCCGGCTCATGGCGGACCTGTTCAGCACGGCCGGCGCGGACCGGGTGATCACGGTGGATCTGCACACCGCGCAGATCCAGGGGTTCTTCGACTGTCCGGTGGACCACCTGTTCGCGCTGGACCTGCTGGCCCGGCACTTCGAGAGCAGGCTGGACCTGTCGAACGTGACCGTGGTGGCGCCGGACGCGGGCCGCGTGCGGGTGACGGAGCGGTGGAGCGACCGGCTGGGCGGCGTCCCGATGGCGATCATCCACAAGAAGCGCGACCCGGACGTGGCGAACGAGGTCAAGGTCTTCGACGTCGTCGGCGAGGTCGAGGGCCGGACCTGCGTCGTGGTGGACGACATGATCGACACGGGCGGGACGATCGTGAAGGCGGCGGACGCGCTGTTCGAGAACGGTGCGACGCGGGTGGTCGTGGCGGCGACCCACGGCGTCCTGTCGGGTCCGGCGGTGGATCGGTTGAAGAACTCGCGGATCTCCGAGGTGGTGCTGACGAACACGCTGCCCATCCCGGAGGACAAGCAGTTCGACAAGCTGACGGTGCTGTCGATCGCGCCGCTGATCGCGCGGGCGATCAACGAGGTGTTCAGCGACGGTTCGGTGACGAGCCTGTTCGGCGGCCACAGCTAGGGCGCCGTTTCCGCGTCGCCGCGCGTGCCCGGTCCGCCGTTCGGTGGGCCGGGCGCGCGTGTTCCGGGCGTCCGCGTGTCCCCCGGATGGATCGCGCGTGACACGGATCGGCTAGACTTGCTGAATCCCGCGTATGCCCTTGGGTCGTTCAGTGCGGTGCCGGTTCGGTCCCGTGCTCCCCGGGGGAACGCAAAGAATCTTCGAGGCGCCTGACGCATCGAGCATCGCCTGATTCGCTTTTGTCCGTAGCGGACGTCCGATGGCGGACGGCCGTGGATCGCAACAACGAGGAGTTTTCGCCGTGTCCGAGGTACGCATTGCCGCCGAGCCGCGCACCGAGTTCGGTAAGGGTGCCGCGCGGCGCACCCGCCGGGCCGGCAAGGTGCCCGCCGTCCTCTACGGTCACGGCACCGACCCGACGCACATCTCGCTGCCGGGCCACGAGCTGATGATGGCGCTGAAGACGCCGAACGCGCTGCTGGCCATCGAGGGGCTCGACGGCGGGAAGCAGCTGGCGCTGCCGAAGGACGTCCAGCGCGACCCGATCAAGGGCTTCCTGGAGCACGTCGACCTGCTGATCGTGAAGCGCGGCGAGAAGGTCGTCGTGGACCTGCCGGTGAACGTGGTCGGCGACGTGGTCGCGGGCGGCGTCGTGTCGCAGTCGGTCGTCGAGATCCAGGTCGAGACCGAGGCCACGCGCATTCCGGAGTCGGTGGAGCTGGACGTCAGCGGCCTGGCGGTCGACTCGCAGGTGCTGGCGAAGGACCTGAAGCTGCCGGCGGGCACGACGCTGGCGGCGGACGAGGAGCTGCTGATCGTGCAGATCACCGACGCGACGGCGTCGGCGGGCGCGACGGAGGGGACCGAGGCGGCGCCGGCCGGCGAGGGGCCCGCGACGGACGTCAACACCCCCGAAGCGAGCGAGTGACGTTTCCCCGGGTGCCGGTGGCGCCCGGGTGACCGGTTGCGGCCGTGCGGGCCGCGCCGCGACGTGTGACGGCCTCCGCCGGTGTGCGCACCGGCGGGGGCCGTCGTCCGTTCGAGGATGTGCGGTGAGGGAGTTCGGGTGAGCGCGGGCATGTGGCTGGTCGTGGGCTTGGGTAATCCGGGGCCGAAGTACGAGGGCAACCGGCACAACGCGGGGTTCATGGTGCTGGACGTTCTCGCGGGGAGGGTCGGGGGGTCGTTTAAGGCGCACCGGTCGAAGCTGTTCGGGTCGCGGTCGGACGTGCTGGAGGGGCGGCTGGCGGGGGAGCGGGTCGTGCTGGCGAAGCCGCGGTCGTTCATGAACGAGTCGGGCGGTCCGGTGAAGGGGCTGCGGGACTTCTACAAGGTGCCGCTGGAGCGGGTGGTCGTCGTCCACGACGAGCTGGACGTCCCGTTCGGGGCGGTGCGGTTGAAGAAGGGCGGCGGCGACAACGGCCACAACGGGCTGCGGTCGGTGACGCGGTCGCTGGGGGACCGGGAGTACCTGCGGGTGCGGTTCGGGGTGGGTCGCCCGCCGGGGCGGATGGACGCGGCGGCGTTCGTCCTGAAGGACTTCTCGGCGGCGGAGCGGCGCGATCTGGGCGTCGAGGTGGAGCGGGCGGCGGACGCGGTGGAGGCGTTGCTCGGAGACGGCTTGGCGGCGGCGCAGAACACCTATCATTCGGGTTGATCCCGGGCACCGGCGCAAACGGGGGTTATGGGTTTCTTCCTGGGAGTTCCAAGACTCAGGTGAACCCCGGAGGGCCCTCAGGCGTCCCTGAGGTGGATCGGTCTTTTCGGGGCGGGCGTTACAAGGGTTGGTGAGGGCGTATGGCCGTCGTTGACAAGGTTTCGACCGAGTCATCGATCCGCCACCATAAGCGGTACTCGCAGACCCAGGACTGGAGCGCGCGGTACCGGAGGGTCGCGGGGTTCCTCGACTTCCTCAGCATGCTGGCGGCGGGTGTGATCGCGTTCGTGCTGCGGTTCCCGGGCGTGCCGGGCGAGTGGCACACGCCGTACATGGTGCTGACGGTGGCGCTGCCGCTGATGTGGGTGCCGGTGCTGATGCTGTGCCGGGCGTACCAGCCGCGGTACATCGGGGTGGGGTACGAGGAGTTCCACCGGGTGCTGCGGGCGGGGTTCATCTTCACCGCGGGCATCGCGATCATCGCGTACGCGTCGAAGACGGACGTGGCGCGCGGCTACGTGGTGATGGCGATGCCGCTGGGGACGTTCCTGGCGGTGCTGGCGCGGTACCAGTTGCGGAAGTGGCTGCACCGGAAGCGGTGGCACGGCCAGTACATGCGGCGGGTGGTCGCGGTGGGGCATCGCACGTCGGTGGAGGACCTGATCCGGCTGCTGCGGCAGAAGCGGTACCACGGGATGGACATCGCGGCGGTGTGCCTGCCGCCGGCGCTGGTGACCGGGGACGACGCGGTGGCCGAGGTGGAGGGCGTCCCGGTGCTGGGCGACTTCGGGCAGACGGCGGCGGTCGCGGAGCGGGTCGGCGCCGACTCGGTGGCGGTGCTGGCGTGCCCGGAGCTGGACGGGACGGCGCTGCGGCGGCTCGCGTGGCAGATCGAGCGGAACGACGTGGAGCTGGTGGTGGCGCCGGCGCTGATGGACGTGGCGGGGCCGCGGATCTCGATCCGGCCGGTGTCGGGGCTGCCGCTGCTGCACGTGGAGCATCCGGAGCTGGACGGCGGCCGGAAGGTGCTGAAGGGGCTGTTCGACCGGGCGGCGGCGCTGGCCGGGCTGCTGGCGCTGAGTCCGCTGCTGCTGGTGGTCGCGGTGCTGATCAAGGCGACGAGCCCGGGCCCGGTGATGTTCCGGCAGACGCGGGTGGGGCGCGGCGGCCGGGAGTTCACGGTGCTGAAGTTCCGGACGATGGTGCAGGACGCGGAGGCCCGGAAGGCGGAGCTGCTGGCCAGCAACGAGGGCGACGGCGTGCTGTTCAAGATGCGGGCGGATCCGCGGATCACCCGGGTGGGGCGGTGGCTGCGCCGCTACTCGCTGGACGAGCTGCCGCAGCTGATCAACGTGTTGCGGGGCGACATGTCGCTGGTGGGTCCGCGGCCGCCGCTGCCGGACGAGGTGGCGCAGTACGGCGGGGACGTGTACCGGCGGCTGGTGGTGAAGCCGGGCCTGACGGGGCTGTGGCAGGTGAGCGGGCGCTCCGACCTGACGTGGGAGGAGTCGGTGCGGCTGGACCTGCGGTATGTGGACAACTGGACCCTCGCGCTGGACCTGCAGATCATCTGGAAGACCTGGTCGGCGGTGGTGCGGGGGTCGGGCGCGTACTAGCCGCCCCGAGGGGTCGCCCGTCCGGGCGGCCGTGAGATTGTAGACCGGGCAGACCAGTCGAGTCGGGAATGTGGTCGAGGATGACGGATCAAGCGGTGGCGGACGATCACGCGCTGGCGGCGGAGCTGGCCGCGGCGGCGGGGCGCCTGCTGCTGGGCGTGCGGGACGAGATGGGGTTCGGCGACGCGCGGGCCCTGAAGGACACGGGCGATCTGCGGTCGCACGAGTACCTGATGGGGGCGCTGGCGGAGCGCTGTCCCGATGACGCGATCCTCTCCGAGGAGGGCCGCGCGTCGGTGGCGGGCAAGCGGGCCGAGGGCGTGGACGCCGCGCCGACGGCGAACACCGCGACCGCGGCGCGGCTGTCGGCCGACCGGGTGTGGATCATCGACCCGCTGGACGGCACCCGGGAGTTCTCCGAGGAGGGCCGCCGCGACTGGGCGGTGCACGTGGCGCTGTGGGTGCGGGACGGTTCCCCGGCGGGGCGGCTCGCGGCGGGCGCGGTGGCGCTGCCGGCGCAGGGCGTGACGCTGCGGACGGACGCGACGGGCGGTGCGTCGCTCGTCCGGGAGGAGCCGAGCGCCGCGGACGCGGTGACGGGCGGTGCCGGTGCGGGGGGCGCGGGGTCGGTCGTGGAC